>JAIKYL010000140.1 GCA_024683255.1 Bacteroidales bacterium
TTCCAGGACAGCGACGATATGGGCATGGTTTCCCTTATCTTCAATTATGGCCGATATCTCCTTATCAGCTCCTCCCAGCCGGGCGGACAGCCCGCCAATCTGCAGGGCATCTGGAACGACGAGTTCATGGCCCCCTGGGACAGCAAGTATACCATCAACATCAACGCCCAGATGAACTACTGGCCGGCCGAAGTGTGCGGGCTCTCGGAGAGCCTGGAGCCTTTCTTCGGCATGATTAAAGACCTTTCGGAAACGGGTGCCGTTACGGCCCGGCAGATGTACGACTGCGACGGCTGGATGGCGCACCACAATACGGATATCTGGCGCGTTGCCGGTCCGGTGGACGGCGCCTTCTGGGGCATGTACCCCAACGGAGGCGCCTGGCTGGCCACCCACCTGTGGCAGCATTACCTGTACACGCTGGACAAGGATTTCCTGCGGGAATGGTATCCTGTGATTAAGGGAACGGCCGATTTCTATTTGGATTACATGCAGGTGGATCCCCGGAATGGCTACTTGGTGGTGGTCCCTTCCGTGAGCCCGGAACACGGGCCGATGGGGAAGAAATCCCCGCTGACGGCTGGTTGCACCATGGATACGCAGATTGCCCGTGACGCCCTTTCCAGCACCTTACAGGCTGCTGAAATCCTGGGTGTGGACGAAGGCGCATACCGCGAGGCTTTGAAGGATGCCCTTGCCAAGCTTCCGCCCATGAAGGTGGGCCAGTACGGCCAGCTCCAGGAGTGGATCGAGGATGGGGACGACCCTAACGATCAGCATCGGCATATCTCGCATCTCTATGGACTCTATCCTTCGGACCAGATTACTCCCACCCGTACGCCGGAGCTGTTTGAGGCCGCCCGCACCACGCTCATCCAGCGCGGAGACATGGCCACCGGCTGGAGTCTGGGCTGGAAAACCAATTTCTGGGCCCGGATGCAGGACGGAGACCACGCCTTCCTCATCATCAGGAACCTGTTCAAGCGGAATACGTATCCCAACCTCTTTGACGCCCATCCGCCGTTCCAGATTGATGGCAACTTCGGCGTTACGGCCGGCATCGCGGAAATGCTGTTGCAGAGCCATGAGGACGGGATTGTGCTGCTCCCGGCCCTTCCTTCGGCCTGGAAGGAGGGTTCCGTGAAGGGGCTCAGGGCCCGTGGCGGCTACATAGTGGACTTCGACTGGGCCGACGGAAAAGTCACCTCCTACACCGTCCGGACGCTGGACGGTGCAAAGGCCGATGTTCCCGTGCGCATTGCAGAATAAAGGAAGCTATGACAGTTATTGACCCTTCTTACCTCAGACCCCGGTTGCTGTACCGGAACATTGACACACATAAAAGAAACTATGGACACTTACTGGTTGTGGCAGGCTGTGACCAGATGCCCGGAGCTGCCGTTCTGGCAACGGGCGCTGCGCTGCAGTCCGGCTGCGGCCTGGTAACGCTTCATTCTACGGAAAGGGCGCTCCAGTCCGTGGTGAACAATTTCCCTTCGGCCATGCTCTCGGAGGAGCTGGAGGCGCATTTCTGCACCGCTCCGTCCACCCTCAAAAAGTACGCGGTGGTGGCCGTTGGGCCGGGCCTGGGCAGGGATGCCGGCACCATGAACGCCCTCATGGACCTCCTGTCCATCGCTTATGAAGAGAAGGTTCCCATGGTTTTGGATGCCGATGCCCTCACCGTCCTCTCCGTGATTCCGGACTGGCACGAACTGCTTCCGGAAGGCTCCATCCTTACTCCCCACATGGGAGAACTCCGGAGACTTCTCCCGCATACCAGCGAGCAGAACCGTGTGGCCCTGGCCCGGGAGCTCTGCCTCTATGCAGGTTGCACACTGGTAATGAAGGGTTTCCATACCCGTGTGTTTACGCGCGACGGGAACTGCCTGGTGAACCAGACGGGCGGTCCGGGCCTGGCCAAAGGCGGCAGCGGAGATGTTCTTACGGGGCTTATCGGCGGTCTTCTGGCTAGAGGCTATTCGCCGGAGGATGCCGCGGCCCTGGGCGTCTGGATCCACGGTTATGCCGGGGACTGCCTGTCCCGTGAACGCTCGGAGGAAGGCTTCTCCAGCCGGGACCTCATAGACTATCTGTGGAAGGGCTTTTACCTGCTTTATAAGGAATAAACTGTATGGAACGGAAGGTATCACTGTGGCAGATCTTCGCCGTGTTCGCCAAGATTGGGGCGTTCACCATCGGCGGAGGCTATGCCATGATCCCCATCATCCAGGCCGAGATGAGCAAACGGGGATGGATTTCCGACGAGGACCTTCCGGACATTGTGGCCCTGTCCCAAAGCGCTCCCGGCGTGCTGGCAGTGAATATTTCCATCTTCGCGGGGCACAGGCTCCGGGGCGTGAAAGGCAGTATAGCCGCCACCCTGGGGAGCATCCTGCCTTCTTTCTGCATCATCCTGGCCATCGCCCTGTTTTTTACGGCCTTCAAGGATAACCCCTGGGTGGAAAAGGCTTTCAAGGGCATCCGTCCGGTGGTCATTTCCCTTATTGCCGTGCCCATGATCAACATGGCCCGGAAGTCCTGCAAGAGCTGGTGGACCTGGCTCCTGGCCGTGGCTTCGCTTCTGCTGGTGGCCTTCCTCAACGTTTCGCCGATATACATTATTATTTGCGTGTTGGTGATAGGGTTCGCCATTACGTATTTTAAGGAGATTCCGGGTCAAGCCCGGAATGACGAACAGGCCGGGAATGACGAACAGGCCCGGAATGAGGAACCGGCCGGGAAGGATAAAGAGTGATGGCAACATTGTACCTCATACTGCAACTGGCGTGGACGTTCTTTGTGATTGGAGCGTTCACCATTGGTGGAGGCTATGCCATGCTGTCGCTCATCCAGAACCAGGTGGTGGTGGAGCATCCCTGGATATCGGAAGGTACGTTCACGGACATTGTGGCGGTGAGCCAGATGACGCCGGGGCCCATCGGCATCAACAGCGCCACGTATGTGGGCTACGATGTGCTTTTCAACGCCACCGGAAGCCACCTGCTGGGCCTTTGTGGATCGGCCACGGCCACCCTGGCGCTCATGCTGCCCTCGTTCATTATCATGCTCCTCATTGTGCGCTTTTATATGAAGTTCCGCAACAGTAAGCTCTATGTCGGCACCATGGCCTGGCTCAAGCCTGCGGTGGTGGGACTCATCGGCGCAGCGGCGGTCATCCTCATCATAAAAACCACCTGGACGGGCTGTTCGCCTTCTGTCCAAGTGGTCTCAGAGAACTTTCCGGACTGGAAAAGTTGGGTACTGCTGGGCGGCGCCTTCGTGGCCGGCTACTGGGGTAAGGTGAACCCCATCTATATCATTCTGGCCGGCGCCGTCCTGGGCTTGCTCCTGTACTGATAATCAACGTATTACATATTTCTCCCTGTGTCTGGAATCACAGGGAGAAAACAGTAAGTGGCTTAGCGTCACCAATTTACGGGATTGGCTTCCAGATAGGCCTCCAGGTCTGCGGCGCTACGGGCGGGCTTGCGCTCCAGTCCCACCAGGCCGCGGCAGTCCAGCGAGTAGTTCACGCCCTTCTTGTCCAGGATGCCGAAGGTATGGTCCAGCGAGGCGTTGAAGCGCTCGTAGTCCTTGTTATCGGCATTGCACCACTGGACTTCGCTAAGGGCGCACATGCGCGGCAGCAGCATATATTCCAGATGCTCCGGCATGGAGATGTATTCCGTCCACAGGTTGGCCTGGACGCCCAGGATGTGCTGCTGGTCCTTGGGAGGAATGCCCTGCAAGGGCTCATAACTGTACACCTTCTCCAACGGCACGTATCCGCCGATGCCGAAGGGTTCCTTGTCGCGCTCCCGGCCCTGGTAATAGTCGAAATAGAAGTACCCGGTGGGGGTGAAGATGGCGTCGAAGCCCCGGGCCGCCGCCTGGATGCCGCCTTCCGTTCCGCGCCAGGACATTACCGTGGCACCGGGTTGCAGATTGCCCTCCAGGATTTCGTCCCAGCCGATGATCCTGCGCCCGTTATCGGAGAGATACTTCTGGATGCGCGAGGTTACATAGTTCTGCAGTTCGTGCTTGGCGTCAGGGCCCCGGCGGATACCCAGCTGGGCCATCCTGCGGGCGCATTTGGGGCAGATATCCCACGGGTCCGGCCTCTCCGGCTCCGCGTCTCCGTTGAAGCACTCGTCCCCGCCGATGTGGATGTACTTCGACGGGAATACCTGCATTACCTCGTACAGCACGTTCTCCAGGAAGGTGTATACCTCTTCGTTGCCGGCGCAGAGGATGTCCTTGGCTACACCCCAGCGCTCCCATACTTTATAGGGACCGCCGGTACAGCCCAGCTCCGGATAGGAGGCCAGCGCCGCCACCATGTGCCCCGGAAGGTCGATCTCCGGGATGATCG
>JAIKYL010000143.1 GCA_024683255.1 Bacteroidales bacterium
CCGTAAGTGTTGCGGTCCAGGGCTATGCCCGAATAGGCAAAAGTGGTATAGCTGAGGCCGTAGCCGAAGGGGAACAGCGGATAGGCGCCGTAATCCAGGTAGTAGGACGTATTGCCCAGGGAGGTCTGTCCAGCCTCGGCCGGGATGTCGTCCAGCAGGGTTTCTCCGTTGTAGGGACGTCCCGTCATATTGTGGTTGTAATAAAGCGGAGCCTGACCCACCGTGCGGAGGAAGGTTATGGGCGTCTTTCCGGAAGGGACCGCATAACCGAATATGAGGTTGGACAAGGCGGGGCCGCCCATAGTTCCGGGATGGAAGGCGTACAGCAGGGCGTTGCAGTTGGGCAGGTCCCGCTCGATGGTGAGCGGACGGCCGGCCATCACGGTTGCCACAATAGGCTTTCCGGCCGATTTCAGGGCAGCGAGCAGTTCGCTCTGGGAGCCCTTCAGGTTCAGGTCGGCCAGGGAATGGGCTTCGCCGGAGAGGATGGCTTCCTCGCCCAGGAACACCAGCACCACATCGGCGCGGCGGGCAGCGGCCACCACCTCGTCAAAGCGCTCCCGCTTTTCACGGCTGTAGGTGAGGCCCGGCACGTAAGTAACCTTTCCGGGGAAACGCTCCTGCAGGGCGGAAAGCGGCGTAATTGTATGACTCTTGTCGCCGTCGAAGGCCCAGGTACCCAGCTGGTCGTGCGGGGCATCGGCCATGGGACCGGTGACCAGGATGTTCCGCACCGAAGCGCGGTCCAGCGGCAGCACACCGTCGTTCTTCAGCAGCACCACCGACTCTTCCGCCGTCTTGAGGGCCGATGCCAGGTGCGAGGAAGCATACTGTACGGCTTTTCCGGCCTCCACGTCCACGTACGGATTCTCGAACAGGCCCAGCATGATCTTCACACGGAGGATGTTGCGGACGGCCTGATCCACGGTTGACTCCTTTACGGCACCGCTGCGCACCAGTTCCTCCAGATGCGAGAGGAAGCCGAAAGTCATCATATCCATGTCCACGCCGGCATTGGCGGCTTTTTCGGCCACATCCTTGCGGTCCACGCCAAACCCGTGGGCAATCATCTCACCCATGGAATCCCAGTCGGTGACCACCAGGCCGTCGAAACCCCACTCGCCGCGAAGGACATCCTTCACCACAAAGGCATTGCCGGTGGAAGGGACGCCGTCGTTGTCGTTGAAGGAGGTCATCAGCGTCATGGCGCCGGCTTTCACGGCCGCCTCGAAAGGAGGCAGGTAAAAGTTGCGCAGCTGCCGCTCGGTAAGGAAGGTGCTGTTGTAGTCCCGTCCGCCCTCAGCAGCGCCGTAGCCCACAAAATGCTTGATACAGGCGGCCATGGAGGTGGCGTCGGCCTTACGGCCCTGATAGCCGTACACCATAGCTTCGGCCATCCGGGCGTCCAGCCAGGTGTCTTCACCGCTTCCTTCCGCAATACGTCCCCAGCGCGGGTCCCGGGCAATGTCCAGCATAGGCGAGAAGGTCCAGCGGACCCCCTGTCCCGTTGCCTCCACCGCCGCGACGCGGGCGCCTTCTTCCACCAACTGCGGGTCAAATGTGGCGGCCAGCCCCAGCGGAATGGGGAATACAGTGTGGAAGCCGTGAATCACGTCGCGGCCCACCAGCAGCGGAATGCCCAAGCGGGACTCTTCCACGCAGATGCGCTGGAACTCATTGATTTTCACGGGGTCCACCTCGTTCAGGATGGAGCCTATCTGCCCCTGGCGCAGCGCCTCGGCATAATTGGCCACATCCCCGCCGGCAGAGACCTGGTTCATCTGGCCGATCTTTTCGGCCAGGGTCATCTGCGAAAGGATTTTCTCCACGCGGCTTTCCACATCGGGGGAAGACCCTATGGTAGAGGGTTTCCGCTCCGCGCAGGAGAAAGACGCCACTACTAAGGACGCCAGAAGAAGGTTGCGGATTATATTCATTTTTTACTTTTTCTTGAAAACTCGGACATAGTCCACTTTCATGGTGCAAGGGAGCGCATTCTCATCTACGCCCTGGCTGCCGCCCCAGTCCCCGCCCCAGGCGAGGTTGAGGATCAGGTAAAAGTCCTTGTTGAACGGCCAGGTGTCGTCGTCTCCGGCTTTGTCGTTGTTGTAAGTGAAGTGCTTTTTGCCGTCCACATAGAAAATGAGGGCATCGGGCGTCCACTCCAGGGCATAGACATGGTAGCCGTTTTCGGCGCCGGCGGTGTACTGCTCGTGCGTCTTTTGCGTCCCAATGGCGTGATAATACTTTTTGCAGTGGATGGAAGAAGAAGTGTAATTGGCGTGATAGCCCACCTCCTCCATGATGTCAATCTCACCGCATCCCGGCCATCCGCGGCTGAAGTCATCCGGCATCATCCAGAAGGCGGGCCAGGTGCCCTTTCCCTTCGGCAGCCAGATGGCGGCTTCCATATAGCCGTAAGTCCAGGATTTCTTGGAATACATACGGGCCGATATGATATCCTTCCCTTCCTTGATGGCCCGGATGTTCAGCGCACCGTCCTCGATGAAGGCGGTTTTTACGCCGTTGCGGCCGCCGCCCACATAGGTCTGGAGTTCGTTGTTCACCCAGCCGGCGGGCTTGTTCTCAAAGCGCCACATACTTCCGTCCGGGCTGCTGCCGTCGGGTAGGTCAAACTCGTCGTTCCAGTCCAGCTGGTAGCCTTCCGGGATTGTCATCGGCGGAGCGGGCTTGGGAAGATCGTCCACATTAAGATCCTGCTTTACAGGAACTTCCAAAGTTTTTGTACCATAGCGGAAGGTGATGGTTGTTTCCCGTATCTGACCGGTCCGGTTGGGTTGCAGCGTCACTTTCACGGGCGCCGTGCCTGCCACTCCACCGGAGGGAGAGACCGTGCACCAGTCCTTATCGGCCGATGACACGCCCCAGTCTCCGCTGGCTGTCACGGAAAGGGTTTCCGTAACGGCTTCCCAGGAGGCATTGACAGCTTCCGGAACCACATTCAGGCTGGCTTCAGCCGGCACCACGGGTTTACTACCGCAAGCGGCAGTAAAAAGGGTTGCCGCAGTAAGCGACAGCAGCAACCCTTTCAAACAAACTAACCACCTCATTTATTTTTCTTCCATAAAGACGATCTCACTTGCTTCAATAACCGAGCCGATGGGGCTGCGGCCGAAGTCAAAGATGAGCATCACGTTGTCTCCGGACACCTGCTGCTTGAGGCCTTCCTTCACATAAAGGAGGGTTTCACCGGCCGTCAGCTTCACCTGACCGTCGTAGAAGAAGGAATGGATGTCATTATCTTCCTCGGGATCGTTGGTGAGCTTGATGGTCACGGTCATATCCTCATCGGCGGTGAGCTTCACGCTGAAGGCATAAGTCTTTTCGCTGGAAGTGGCGATACCGCTCTTGAGCTTGGTCTGACCCATCCACTCGCTGCCGCCCACTCCGTCCGGAATGGTTACCAGAATACCGTTGCCTTCGGTAATGGCATATTCCGGGGTGATGCCGCCGGACCAGTCGCCCGGGGAGTACCAGGTTTCCACGTTCAGCGTAGCACCGGTCCAGAGATTCGCGTCCTGATGCTCCTGGAACAGGATTTCAGAGGCCACGATGGTGGAGCCCACGGGGCTGCGGCCGAAGTCGAAGATGAGCATCACGTTGTCTCCGGGAACGGCCTGGGTGAGGTTGCTCCTGCGGTACACCAGCGGTTCACCGGCGGTGAGGGTCACCTGACCGTCGTAGAAGAAGGAATGGATGTCATTGTCTTCTTCCGGATCGTTTGTGAGCTTGATGGTCACGGTCATATCTTCATCGGCAAGGAGGGTGACGCTGAAGTCATAGCTCTTGCCTGCCTCCGTGGCCACGTGGCTCTTGAGCTTGGTCTGGCCCATCCACTCGCTGCCGCCTACGCCTTCCGGAATGGTTACAGTAATGCCGTTGCCGGCGGTAATCTGATAGTCCGGAGTAAGGCCGCCGCTCCAGTCGCCAGGGGAATACCAGGTTTCCACTTCCATATTGGCGGTCTTCCAGAGGTTGCCCTCGCCGTTCACATCATAGTTGGTGGGATCCAGCGGAACAACAGGAGTCTCGGGCTGGTCCGGGCCAATCACCTGACCGTCCTTGGGACGATAGATGAACTGCCAGGAAATGCCTTCGAAGTTGGCTACGACAAACAGTTTGTTGTCATTGAGTTCCTTGATATACAGACGGTTGACCTCGGAAAGAACCTGCGGCTTGGGGATGTAGCCGTACAGCACGCCGGCAGGGAGTTCAATGTAGTCACCCTGGGCATCGCTGCCCATAACATAGGTGGACTCCATTCGCTCTGCGGGAGCGTCGTAGTCGGTGCTGCCGTCACCGGAATAGTATCCGTCGGGACGCCAGCCGGATTCCCAGTTGCAGTAAACCATACCGTTCTCACCCGGATCGAAGACATACTTGCCGTTGGCGAAGAAGGTGATTTCATCGTCGATGAGGCCGAAGGCGTCCTTCTCGTGAGGACCGGCACTCCACCAGCCGCCGGAGTTGCCCATATCGGGACCGCAGCCCATATATCCGGCAGTAGCGTTGTCCAGAACCCAGGTCTTGCTCTCGTAACCGTAAAGCGGATCGGCGGCGCCAATCACGGAGCCATACGGTACGAATTCATAGTACCAGGCAATGCCGTTGGGGTTGTCGGGGGTATTTACGAAGGCCACCATCTGCATCTTCTTCTTCAGGTTGGCGGGTTTGCTTTCCACCACCAGGTAGCGAGGCTCTTCCACGATGCTCTTGTGCGGCACATAGGACATTTCGCTGCCGGACTGGAGCACCAGGTAGATTTCCTCGATGCCGGCGTCGTTCCAGTTGTTCTCGAAAGTGTACCGGGAGGTCTGAACCTCGGTGGGGAACAGGTAGTCCTCATCGGCCGTCTTGGCCTCGGTCTTATACTCGGAGCCCTTGTTGGCATAGGCAAAGCCGTCGCCGGGGTCGAAGGTGTACTTTCCGTCGGAGTCGAAGGTCATCTTGTCGTCATAGAGGAAGCCGGCCTTGCCGTTGGCTTCGCAGGACCACCAGCCCTTGGGGTTGTCGATGGTCTCGCCGCAGCCGAAGTGACCGTTCTCGGTGCTGTTCCACTCCCAGGTCTGGGAGCCGTCGCCGGAGACCGCCTTGATGTAAGGGGAAGGGTCGAACGGGTCACGATAGGTATTGGACAGGGAGAAAGTCTTCACCAGGGAACCCTGGGAAAGACCGTTGGCGTTGTAGGCCTTCACCTCCACGGTGTACTCGCCGGCGTCACGGAAACGCAGGGAGATGCCGTTTTCGGTGTAGGAATACTTCTTGGAAGCCTTTCCGTCGATCTTCTGGTCGCCGAAAATCCACACCGGAACCACACCCTTGTTGTTCATGACAAAGGTTACGTAGTTGGTCTCCTGCTCCACCGTAATGGTGACATCCAGGTCGGATGCCTGCGGCAGGCCGGAAGCCTTGGGTTCCGGATATTCAGGGGTACAAGCGGCAGCGGAAACAGCCAGCGCCGCGATTGCGATATATTGCCAGATTGTTTTCATGATAGCCTGGTATTAATAGTTGTTCTGCTGGAGGGCAGGGTCCTTGTCAATCTCGCCCTGAGGGATGGGCCAGTATTTCTTGTTCTCAGTCCAGTCGTTCTGGCGCCACTCGTGGTTGGAGGCCTTGAGGACGGAAGAAGCCAGGCCGCTGCGGACCAGGTCCCAGTAGCGCTTGCCTTCGCCCACGAACTCCTTGTGACGCTCCTGGATGATATCTTCGCGGGAGACGCCGGTGTCGTGGCAGTTGGCGCGGTCGCGGACCTGCTGCAGATAGCTGGAACCATCCTGTCCCAGGAGGACGGAGAGTTCGGCGGCGTTCAGCAGGGTCTCGGCATAACGGTAGATGCGCTCGTTGTTGCCATAGTTCAGGTTATCGGAAGCGATGTAACCGTGGTTACCGCCTTCACGGGCGATGTACTTGCGGTTCCAGAAGCCGGTGTCCTGCCAACGGGGGGTGTATTCGGCACCCGGGTGGGTTTCGGCATACTTGGCGAAGTTCAGGATGCCGCCGTCCTTGCGGATATCGTCGTCGGCATACATGTCGTAGGCGCTCTTGGCGATGGTGCCGAAGCCCCAGCCTTCGTGATAGTCGGGGACGTTCTTGGTGGCGGGGATGCCGGTGAGGATGGAGTTCACCTGGCCGCCGGTGGCGATGGAGTTGCCCCAGTCGCGGACACCGCCTTCAGAAATGTAGTTGATTTCCCAGATGGATTCGGAGCACCATTCACCGCTCTCTTCCCAAATGCCGGCGAAATCGGCTACCAGGGCATACTGACCGGAGCTGATAATCTCCTTCATGTAGTTGAGGGCCGTCTGATAACGGGTCTGGTCGTTCTGGTACAGAACCGCCTCGGTGTAAAGCATATAAGCCATGGCCAGGGTTACACGGCCTTCGTTTCCGCCGGCAGCCTTCATCGGCAGCACCTTGAGGGCGATGGCGTCCTCGATGAGCTTGATGAACTTGGCGTAAACCTCGTCGTGGCCCAGCTGATCGGCAATGTAGGGGGACTCCAGGAGCTCCTCCCAGTAGGGAACGTTGCCCCAAAGTTTCCACAGCATATTGTAGTAGTAGGCCATCAGCACCTTGGCTTCGGCAATATAGAGGTTCTTGGTGGCATCGCTCACGCCTTCGGCCCCGTCAATGTATTTGATGAGGGTGGCGGCGCGGTTGATTCCGGAATAGTTCACGGTCCAGAACTGGTTGCACACGTCGGTGGGAGTGGCGGTATAATAGTGCGTCTTCACGATGAGCGGCTGGTCACCTTCGTTGGAACCACCGGCATACACATCGTCACCCATCACGTCAAAGATGAGGTGG
>JAIKYL010000174.1 GCA_024683255.1 Bacteroidales bacterium
GAAATATAACAAAAAAGTTAGAGGTTGTAACAAATTAGTTACAACCTCTTTTTTATCAGTCAATGTGTCAGATTTTACTGACGGGCGGGCATAGGCGGACGGGGACCACCCGGAGGCGGGGGTACCGGACGACGCCAAGGCTCTGCGGCCTTGTCACACAGAGAGATGAAGTGGGCGCGCAGTTCCGACCAATTGTAGTACGGTCCGGAAACGGGCTTGAGGCCGGGCAAAAGCACTTCCTTCTCATTGTAAAGCACCTTCACCAATACCTCGTCCTTCTTGTTGCGGTAGAAGATCATCTGGCAGTTGGTGGCCATGGGCACCTGGAAGAAGGCGTACCAGCCATTGTTGTGGGCTTCCTTGTACGGGAAACGGCGTCCCTGCGTATCATCTACACCCAGCAGGGCGAAGAGCGGCAGCACAGAAGTATCGTGGCCAAAACGGAGGTCTGCGGCGCGGTGGCTGTCCGGCTTAAGGGCGGCATCGGCCTTTTCCACAAAGTCCATGAGGAGGGGACGGATGGCGTAGCGGATTACCTCACCGTTCTCTACCGAGCCGGCCCACATGCGATAGATGGAGTCGTTACCGCTGGCCCAGAAGTATACCAGTTCCTCCGGGGTGAAGTCTTCCTCCAGGATGTGGATGTCGCTTAACTCATCAATGAGCTGGACATGGCTGCCGGCGGTGAAGATGGCCTTCACGAAGGATTCCGGATTGCCCAGTTCCTTGAGGGCTGCGTCGTAATCCGTGAACAGGGGGCGGAGGAAACGGGAGAAATCGTATCCGGGTTCCCCTTCGGCCGGTTTCCAGGCCTGGGGCCCCTGCTGTTGCTGCATGCGGCGATATGCGTTCATATCAAAGGACTGACGCTGGCGGGGGGCCTCACCGGGCCTGGGAACATTAAGGCTGGGATTGATATAGGACATGAACCTTTCTGCGCTGGTGAACTTGATCTCCTGCTTGGGGAAGAGTTCCTTGAGCTTATAGGAGAAGTTGCACATGCTCACGATGCAGCGGAAGTTGGTGCTGGAGAAGCTGTTCACTTCCTGACGGTCCTTGTTCTTGAAGACGGGTTTGAAACGCTGGGCCATGCGGGCTGCCAGTTGCTGATGCTCGCGGGCGCCACGGGGGGTAAGGGAGCCTTCCATGCCTTTGTGGGCCTCTACCACACGTTCTACATCTTTCCAGATCTGCTTGCCTTTCTCTGTGAGCAGACCCAGGGAATCCAGATGGAAGAAACCTTGCTGGGCAGCACGGGCAAAGGTGGAATTCTGCTCATAACGCGAGCCGTGGCGGCCGTAATGGGAGATGTAGAAGGGCTTGAATCCCTTGGGTGCAGGTGTGTCCTGAATGGGATTGAACTCATAATAGTGCATGTTGTTGGAGGCACGGTACGGATTCTCCGAAAGGAGCCGCAGGGCCTCTTCCTGGGCGCTGAGCCCAAAGCACATGGCTGCAAGAAGCAGGGAGGCAAAAATGCGTTTGATCATAGTTCCAGTGATGTTTTTTTGCAAACTTACTAATTTTTCTCCGTTTTTCTTTTATATTTGCCAAGAAATGAAAGTCATTGTTGCTCCGGATTCTTTCAAAGGCTGCCTCCCGGCCGGGGAGGTGGCGGCCGTCGTGGCCGATTCGCTGCGAAAGGCACACCCGGACTGGGAGGTACAGGAAATGCCGCTTGCCGATGGGGGAGAGGGCACGCTGGATGTGCTTCTCCCGGCCCTTGGAGGCCGGATTATGAAGGCCGATGTGCAGGACCCGCTGGGCCGCCCTGTGACCGCCCGATACGGCCTTTCCGGTGAAACGGCGGTGATAGAAGTGGCCGAAGCCTGCGGGCTAAGGCTGCTGTCTCCCGAAGAACGGAATCCTCTGAAAGCAAGCACATACGGCGTTGGAGAGCTGCTTCTGGCGGCCCGCCTTTCCGGAGTCAGGCATTTCCTGGTGGGCCTGGGCGGATCGGCCACTTGTGACGGCGGAGAAGGCATGATGCAAGTCCCCGGACTTCGCGAAGCGCTGCGGGGCTGCACCTTTGAACTGTTCTGCGACGTGGAGAATCCCTTCATCGGCCCGGATGGCGCAGCACGCGTATTTGCGCCCCAGAAAGGCGCTTCAAAGGCCGATGTAGAGGTGCTGGAGGAAAGGCTCACGAAACTGGCCGACAAGATGCTACGGGAAACCGGAGTGGATGTGTGCCGCCTTCCCGGAGCCGGTGCTGCAGGAGGTCTGGGAGGCGCATTCATGGCATGGTTCAATGCCCGTCGTGTTTCCGGCATTGAGCGTGTCCTGGAGCTGGTCCGCTTTGACGAAATAATTGATGGCGCCAGCCTTATTATAACCGGGGAAGGGAAGTCGGACGCTCAGACGCTCATGGGGAAGGTCCCGCAGGGGGTGCTCCGTCACGCCAAGGACATTCCGGTAGCCCTGCTTTCCGGGCATATGGAAGCGCGTCCTGCGCTGCTGGAAGCGGGTTTTGA
>JAIKYL010000181.1 GCA_024683255.1 Bacteroidales bacterium
AGATCAGGATCACGCTGTTCGCGCAGCATGGCATCGTGAGGGAGATCGACTGTGATGTGCCGCCGATCTTTTTCCGACCAGAAGGTCCAGCCTTTATTCAGGTCTCTCTCTGCGCCCCACATCGGCACGGAGAGAATGACAAAAGCAAGGATTAATAGTCTTTTCATTTGTGGGAAGCCAAAGCGTTGTTTACGGGGAACACCTTCCGGGCAGTAACCTCAAACTCCTTCGCCGCCTGCTCGGAACAGACATCCGTGCAAAATCTAGCGGTATAGGTACCCTTGTCAGTCACGAAGGCCGATGCATCCTCGTCAAAGGAGGCCAGGTCGTAGGTAGTGAATGTCATTTCCACGGTCTGGGATTCGCCGGGGGCCAGTTCAGCGGTTTTCGAAAAGGCCTTGAGTTCCCGTTCCGGCTTGTCCAGCGTTCCGGCAGGTGCAGTGACATAGAGCTGAATCACCTCGCGGCCGGAGACGTTTCCAGTATTCGTCACTGTGATGTTGGCGGTATAAGTATTACCCTGCCGCTTTACGGATGGTTCGCTATACGCAAAGGAAGTATAGCTGAGGCCATAGCCAAACGGATAGGAGACTTCCCTGCCCCTGGTCTGATAATGCCGGTAACCCACATAGATTCCCTCACTGTACTCCGTATAGTCGTAATTACGGAGGTTCCCGTCAGACTCCACTTTGCGGGTAAGGGCCTCCACAATGTCAAAGCCGCCATCCGTACCATAAGTGGAGGGATAGTCCTCTGCACCGGGGACATCGGCATAGGAGACGGGGAAAGTGATGGGAAGCCGGCCGGAGGGATTCACGGCGCCGGTGAGGACATCGGCCACCACGTCGCCGCCCTCCTGCCCGGGCATCCAGGCCAGCACGATGGCATCCGGAAGGTCCTTCCATGAGGCCGTTTCCATCACACCGCCCACGTTCAGCACCACAATGACCTTCCTGCCGGCCGCATGGAAGGCCTGGCAAGTCTTCTCCAGCAGGGCATGCTCCACGGCAGACAGATTGAAATCATCCTTTACATTCCGGTCGATCCCCTCCCCGGGCTTCCTGCCCAATGTGATGATGGCCAGGTCATTTTCCTGTGCCAGCACGGGAAAGGCGACATCGGGCAGTTCAGGTTCCACGGCAGGTGCACCGATGCCAATGTTCTCCATCAGCGGCATCCTGCTGTACGGGTTGAAAGCCCAGCGGGCATCGGCCAGTTCCAGATATTTTTCATAGTAGTTCTCCGGAAGGGAACTGCACTGGAAGCCCCTTGCCTTCATGGCCTCCAGCATATTGACGATGTACGCCGTATTCACATGCCCGCTTCCCAGGCCATCATGCAGGAAATCATAGGAATGAAGACCCAGCAGCGCCACTCTGCAGGGCTTTACCGGAAGGGCACCTTCGTTTTTCAACAGGACGACTCCCTCCTCGGCAGCCTTGCGGGCTGTCTCCGCGTGCTTTTCCAAGTCAGGCCGGTCGGAATAGCCGTACCCGTGGAAACGCGGCGTCTTCACAATGTATTCCAGCATCCTCCGGACTGCGATATCCAGCGTCTTTTCAGAAATCCGACCGTCTTTCACGGCGGTTGTCAGCTGCTCGATCTGTTCCTTCCTGCCCGGCATCAGCAAGTCGCTCCCTGCCGCCACCTGGTCCCAGCCCAGCCTCGGAGCCGTCCAGTCGGTCATGACAATCCCCTTGTACCCCCAGTCCCCACGCAAAATTTGGGTCAGCAGACCGGGATGGGACTGGGCATAGACTCCGTTTACTTTATTATAGGCCGACATGATGGTCCATGGCTGCGCCTCCCTGACAGCAATCTCGAAGGGCTTCAGATAGATTTCCCTTAATGCGCGCTGACTTACGCGTGAATCATTATTCTCCCGGTTGGTCTCCTGATTGTTGGCGGCAAAGTGTTTCACGGAGGTTCCCACACCTTCCGACTGAACGCCTTTGACCATGGCAGCTGTCATTTTACCGGCCAGCAGCGGATCCTCGCTGTAGTATTCGAAGTTGCGCCCGCACAGCGGGTTCCGCATGATGTTCGTGGCAGGACCCAGGATAACATCTACCCCGTATTCCCGGGTTTCTTCTCCCATGGCTTTACCTACTTCAAAAAGCGTTTCTACATTCCAGGAGGATGCCAGGAGTATCTCTACCGGGAATCCGGTACAGTAGTAAGACCGTTCTTCCCCGTTACGATGAGGAGAGATTCTTAGTCCTGCAGGGCCATCGGCCACCACGGTGGGGGGGATGTCCAGACGGGGAATGGTATTGGTCTGTCCTCCAGCTCCCGGAACCCTCTGGTAGCCGGCCTCGTTCCCGGTCGGCATGGGAACGCCGGTGTAGTTCATCCCCTCGATGGAGCCCACCAGCAGTTGGGCCTTCTCTTCCAAGGTCATCGCCTTCAGGACCCTGTCAATGTTTTTTTCCGTGAGTTGCGGTTGTGCCAGCGCCGTTACAGACACGGCGGCGCTCAGCAGGATGGTTGTCAATCGTTTCATGCGTATGCGGTTTTTAACGGTGCAAATATCTTTCGATTTCCGTCCGCTCGCTGAACCGTCCGTTCAATCTTCCCGACGATTTGTTCAATCCTTTCCGGAAGGCTTTCGTACCTTATTTTAATGG
>JAIKYL010000203.1 GCA_024683255.1 Bacteroidales bacterium
TGTCTGGTCTGCCAGTTGCTGGCCCAGGTATATGTGCCCGCCGTGGGACCGGTTGTAAGGCTCCTGTCATCGGATTGTGTAACCGTTATCGGCGCTTTCTCCGGTGATGTCATCCACAGTTTCACCCCTCAGACTTCTCCCAGAGCCCCGCCCGTATCATTCTGTTTTTAGTCCTCTATCAATCCATTATCCCTTAAACTAAACAGAATGAACAAGACAATCATTGTATTGTCGCTGCTATCAGTATGTATGGCAGCGACCGCTCAGGAGAACGTTCCTGATTCTACAGATGTATTCTACAAGCACCTGCAGCTTAATGAAATAGTTGTCACCGGCCTTGCCGGAGACAGCAAGATGAAAGAAATGCCCGCACCAGTCTCTGTAATCCGTCCGGCCGATCTTTCGGCCCGCGCCGGCGGCAATATCATCGATGCCATAGCCGCCGAACCCGGTCTGAGTGAAATCACCACCGGCGGCGGCATCTCCAAGCCCGTTATCCGCGGAATGGGCTATAACCGTGTAGTCGTGGTCAATGACGGTATACGGCAGGAAGGCCAGCAGTGGGGAGACGAGCACGGTATAGAGATAGATGGCGCCGGTGTCCACTCGGTGGAGATCCTCAAGGGGCCGGCCTCCCTGATGTATGGCTCCGATGCCCTGGCCGGCATCCTCATTTTCCATCCGGAACCCATCCGGGGCCCCGGAGAGTTTGGCGGAACCCTTTCCTCTGAATACCAGACCAATAACGGCCTGTTGGCCTATTCCCTGGCAGCCGACGGGAATATCAAAGGCTGGCTCGTTGGTGGCCGCTTCTCGGACAAATATGCCCACGCCTATAAGAACGCTTTGAACGGCCCCGTGGCCAATTCCGGCTACCGTGAGCGTGCCGCTTCCGGCATGCTGGGCCGCAACGGTTCCTGGGGATACACCCGTCTCAGATTCAGCTACTTCCATCTGACTCCCGGTATGATTGAAGGGGAGGGAGACTCCTTCGGCTATACGCCTGTCCTTCCTTTCCAGCAAGTACGCCACTATAAAGTGGTGTCGGACAACACCTTCCATCTGGGGGAGGGAAACCTCAAATTCATCCTGGGCTGGCAGCAGAACCGGCGGCAGGAGTTCGAAGAGAGCGCCGATGAGCCCGGCCTGGATTTCCGGCTTAACACCATTAATTACGACCTGCGTTACCAAGCCACCTTTGGCGACGGTTGGAAAACCGCTTTCGGCGTGGCCGGAATGGCCCAAAAGAGCGATAATCTGGGAGATGAATACCTGATTCCCGCTTACGGGCTTTTCGATGCCGGTATCTTTGCAACTGCCACCAAAGCCTTGGGTAAATGGACGCTTTCCGGAGGCCTTCGGGCCGATGTGCGCAGGCTTAACAGCAAGGAGCTACCTGGCCGGTTCGAGGCGTTCCGGCGCACTTTCCCCGGTATCAGCGCCAGTTTAGGGGCTGTCCGGCCCCTTGGAGAGCACTTTACGCTCAGGGCCAATGTAGCCCGCGGTTTCCGGGCTCCCAACCTTTCCGAGCTGGGATCCAACGGAGAGCATGAGGGAACCTTCCGTTTCGAGTTGGGTAATAAGGACCTGAAGCCGGAATACAGCCTCCAGGGAGACCTGGGTCTGGATTTCACTTCAGAACATGTCTCCATCCAGTCGGCCCTGTTTATGAGCCGGATAGACAATTACATCTTTTCTGCGCGGAATGGGGAGGAATCTGATGAAGGCCTGCCGGTATACGCGTTCCGCAGCGGCCTGGCGCATCTTGGCGGGGGAGAGATCGGCATCGATATCCATCCCGTTCACCAGTTACACCTGAGCAGTGCCTTCTCCTGCGTGTATGCCCGTGAGAAAGGAGGCGATGACCTGCCGCTCATCCCGGCGCCCCGCCTGTATTCGGAAATCAAATGGGAAATTAGCCACGACGGCCAGCTGTTCAACAATGCCTTTGTCTCCCTGAACCTGGACTGGAACATGGCCCAGAACCACTTCTATGCCGCAGGAGGGACTGAAACCGCTACGCCGGCATACCTGCTGCTTGGCGCATCGGCCGGAACAGATGTAATAATAAGGGGCAAGACCCGCTTGTCCCTGTATATCATCGGCTCCAACCTGACTGATCAGGCCTATATGCCACATCTTAGCCGTCTCAAATACATCGGCATTGCCAACATGGGACGGAATGTGACGTTTAAGATGGTTGTTCCGTTTTAGGAGTAAACCGTTTCACGCACGCCAGAATAAGGTTCTCTGCCAGGTAAATGACAAATACCAGGAGGATGGCCAGGCTGACGTCTTTTCCTACCGCCAGGGCCAGCACAATGGCAATTACGGACAACACAAGGAACACGATACGTTTTGTGTCCAGGAGCTTGTGGCCCGGCTTTACCTTCATGCCGAACATGGGAATCTCGCTCACCAGCAGCAGCCCAAGTGCTATGCTAACCAGCGGCAGGAACCAAACGGTACCGGCCAGGTGGGCCAGAAAGCCGTCCGGTTGGGCGGAAACATAGGCCGAGAAGCTGGCGCAGAGAAGGGCGCAGGTGGGCGTGGGAACCCCCAGGAAGTCCGTGGTCTGGCGGGTGTCCACGTTGAATTTGGCCAGACGGATGGCGCTCATTACCGCAATGAAAAGGGCAATGTAGCATAGCCAGGTGGGAACTCCCTGCTCCTGCATGCAGTTCATGATAAGGAGGGCGGGAAGGACGCCGAAACTGACCATATCGGCCAGCGAATCCAACTCTTTGCCGATGGGGGAGTACGCCTTGAGCAGCCGGGCGGCCAGGCCGTCGCAGAAGTCAAAGACCGCGGCGAGCAGCATGCAGATAAGGGCCCAGTCCGGGATGCCGTATACAGCGCAAATCACTCCCATGATCCCCGCAAGGAGATTCATGGAAGTGATTGTGTTGGGAATGTGCTTTTTGATGGTCATTTATTTAAGGCCGATCTTCTTGAGGATATCCTTGGGAACGGCGTTCTTGTTAACCAGGATATTGAGGGTCTTGCCCTTGGCGAATTCCTCGGACATGTACCACAGGCCCTTGTAGGCGCCGGTCTCTCCCCAGGAATTCTTGATCATGTAATACTTGTTGCCGTTCTGGTCCTTGGCGATACCGTAGAGGTGCATGCCATGGTCGTCGGTGGAGGTCTTCTCGTCGTAGTACTGCTGACGGAGCTCCTGGGTCACTTTGATTTCCTTTACGGCAGGCTTCTCTGCGGGCTTTTCATCGGGCCTGCCAACCCAGCGCTCCTGGTCCGAACCGGCGGTGGGGGCTGCGGTGTCAATGAGGATACCCAGGCCGTTGCGGGTGAAGCCGGCTTCGGAGACGTCGCCGCCCCAGGCCACGGTGTAACCGTTTTCTACAGCATAGTCCATGATGGCCATGAACTCGTCCAGGGGAACGTTCCAGGACGGGGAGTTACGCCAGTTGTCCTGTACCTCCATGGCGAACTGGGTATAGAACGGATGGTGAGTATAGGAGGTGAAGCCGATATAGTCGTCCAGGTTGATACCCTGAGCGTCACGGTAGCTTTCCGGGGTGTAGGTGACACCGTTGACTACGAAAGTCTCCGGGACCTGGCCCATGTAGGCATCCAGGATGCCGTCCACGCCCTTGGGCCAAACGGCGGTGAGCTTGCGGTTGGGGTTCTTGACCACGGCGCTCACATAGCCCTTGAGGCCGGCGTCCAGCTCTCCCTGAACCGGGAGGTCATAGCCGTACTGCATGCCGGTGTATGCCTTCTGGTCCACCAGACCGTATGCCTTGGCGGTTTCAATCACGTCGCCGAAATCCGAGCCGACGGCGAAATTGAGGGCGCCGTCCAGGCGGACATACTTGATGGCTCTGTCATAGTACGAGCGGCGTACGATGAACATTTCCGAGAAATCCGGATACAGGGCGGGGTCCTTAATGCCCTTGGCCTTGATCACTTCGCTCTCCAGGAAGGACAGGGCGCTGAAGCACCAGCAGGTACCGCTGTTGTTCTGGTTCTTGACGGAGGTGATGGGATTCTCCTTGACAACGGTGAACTGATAATCTTCCGGATTCACGGGAGCGGGAGTCTGTGCCCGCTGGGCCTGTGCGGAAATGCCGGCAATGGCCAGGGTGGCCATGAGGATGAAAATCTTCTTCATATCTGAGATTGTTTTGAAAGTATTCAAATACACTACCTACAAAAGTAAAGTTTTTTATCTATTTTTGCAAATGTATGTCCACTGTACTTTATATTCACGGAATGGGCGGAGGCGGCGACAGCCGCATTCCCCGCCTGCTTGAGGAACACTTCCGGGATACGGATATCCGGGTGGTGGTTCGCACCTACAGTTTTGACCCGGACGAAGGCGCAGCCCAGATTGCTTCCTGGGTGGAAGAACTTCACCCTCAGCTCATCCTGGGAGAGTCCCTGGGCTCCATCCAGGCCCTCCGGGTGGGCGGTCTTCCCCATCTGTTCGTGTCTCCCTCGCTGGGCGCACCGCCCCTTCTGTATAAGCTCAAAGGGGTATGTCGGTTTTCCCTCGCCCGATGGTACATGCATCACCGTTTTCCCGTGAAGGAGGGGGACAGGCAGCCGCTCCTTTTCACCCCGGAGGTGCTCAGTAAATACATGAAACACTGGGAGACTGCGATGGAGCAGGTCCGGAAGGACAAGGCTGCCGGGCTCCCGTATTTTGCCTTCTTCGGGACGCAGGACCATTTCAAGAAATCCGGTGTGGTGCAGGTGCAGTTGTGGCGGGACCTTTTTGGGGACACGTATCAGGAGTACGAGGGAACCCATTTCATGGAGGAGGAATATGTATACTCCCTTCTCATTCCCAAATTGCAGGAAATGCTGGCATTGCAAAAGTAGCCGGAATTATGTATTTTTGTACTTTATTCCAGTAGTTATGAGAAACCATATCCTTATAGGCATTGCGGCCGCGGCGTTGGTTTGCGCCTGCAAACCCCAGGTGGCACCGCCCAGGCCCACCATTTCGCTGGTAGAGGCCATCGTGGCCGATACTTCCGGGGTGGGACGTGTGGCAAGGAGCGCCGGACACGGAGCTGTCCAGGGCTCCGTGGCCCTTATCGGCGAACCGCAGGACGGCATCCTGCTGGCCCGCCGCTTTATTGCTGCAGACCGCGTGGACAACATTGACGGACAGGCCCGCCGGGACTCCCTGCCGGATTTCGCGGGAGAGGTTTTTGACGTAATCCTGGATGCCTATAACGCGCCTTACAACCATTTCTTCGCCGAGGGGCCCAACCGGGTCGAGGGGCTGGACAGCCTCCGTGCTGCAGCGGTGCAGAATGCGGTTTTCGCCTGGGACAGCACCTGCTTCAGAAGTGCTTCGGATCTGGAATCCCGCCTGGGTAAGAGCCGCGCCAAGGTGCTGGTGTTCACATCGGCAGCGCAGGCGGAATACGGCCTTTTCGATGTAGATACCCTGCAGCAGCTCACGGGAGGAAAGAGCCATCTGGTATCGGCCATGAATGTCTTGTTGGAAGAGGCCTTTGAAGGCGGCGCCAAGAACCTGGCGGTGTGGACCTCGCGGGACACCCGCGTTTCCGGCGTCTGGCAGCATGTGTTTGCGCAGATGGCGGAGCCGGGCACCACTTTAACCGTCATTACCCCGGAATCGGCCCTGGATATCCGGACGGAATTCCGGGATGTGCTGCGCCAGTACCGCACCACCGGCCGAAGCCTGGATGCCCTGCTCATAGACAGTTACGCTACGGATCAGCTGCCCCTTCTGGGGGAAGTGACCATGATCCGGCGCGGCGGCACGGACGAGGACACCGCCCTGGACAAGATGCTTTCTCCGGATTTCCGGGTATTGGATGCCGGCTCTTCGGTGGTGCGTAACACCTACGACCTGCTTCGCCGGGAAAACCTTTTCACCCACAGGATAGCCCGTCCGTCTGCCCGGTATTACGAGACTGCGGAATCCCCGGACGGCAGCCCTGTGCTGGTGGAAGTGGGCCCTTCCTATGTTCAGAACGCGTATGTTTCAGATATCCATTAGCCCGGAGGAAATCAGCGCCCTGGAACTGGCTTCGTTCCCCGGAGAGATAGTGCTGGTGGACCGGGAAGGGGAGGAGCTGGATAAAGCGGTGCGATACCTTAAACGGCAGCAGGTGCTGGGTTTCGATACAGAGACCCGTCCCACCTTCTCGCCGGACCAGCACAGCACGGGAACGGCCCTGCTGCAGCTGTCCGGCGGCGGGAAGGCCTTCCTGTTCCGCCTCAAGAAAATCGGCCTTCCAAGGCCGCTGGCGGCCATTCTGGCCAACCCTAATATCGTAAAAGTGGGTGCTGCTACGCTGGACGACGTGCGCGGTTTGCAAAAAATCACTCCCTTTTCTCCCAGAGGCTTCGTGGATCTGCAGTCCATCGTGAACGAATACGGTATCCGCGACAAAAGCGTCAAGAAAATGACTGCTATCATCCTGGGCGTGAAAATCTCCAAGGCCCAGCAGCTCTCCAATTGGGAGGCCGATCGTTTGTCGGAATCCCAGCAGCGCTATGCCGCCACGGACGCCTGGGTTTGCCGGGAAATGTACCTGAAACTCCTGGCCTCCGAAAAGCATCCCCTTACCCCCGAACAGTTGAATCCCGAACAGCATGGATAAAATTATACTGAAACCCCGCCGGGAGGAATCCCTCCTGCGCTATCATCCCTGGGTGTTTTCCGGGGCCATCGCCCAAATGGTGGGGCACCCTGCAGAGGGGGACCTCGTGGGCGTGTATTCCTCCGACGGGCAGTTCCTCGCCTGGGGACATTACCAGATTGGCTCCATTGCCGTGCGGGTGCTAAGCTTTGACGAAGACCCTACCCGGGCCGATTTCTGGACGCTCATGCTACGCCGCGCCCTGCAGCTGAGGGTGGCCTATGGCCTCCATGGAGCGGCCGATACGGACTGCTACCGCCTGGTGCACGGGGAAGGGGATGGCCTTCCGGGATTGATTGTGGACTATTATGCGGGCGTCTGCGTGCTGCAGGCCCATTCCGTGGGCATGTTCCGTGCCAAGGGCGCCATCTGTTCAGCCCTGCAGGAGGTGTACGGATCGGCCCTTAAAGCGGTCTATGACAAGAGTTCCGGTACCGCGCCGTTCAAGGCGGGTCTGGACCTGGTGGACGGCTATCTCTGGAAGGCCGACGGATTCTCCGACGACGAGCAGGTGGTCCTGGAAAACGGCCATCGTTTCCTGGTGAACTGGACCGAAGGCCAGAAGACCGGCTTCTTCCTGGACCAGCGGGAAAACCGCTTCCGGGT
>JAIKYL010000206.1 GCA_024683255.1 Bacteroidales bacterium
ATGATGGTTTTACCTTTGAAAGAATATGCATCCAGGAAGCTGAATACCACTCGTGGAGCCTTGCCATACCAGATGGGAAAACCAAGCAGGACAATGTCATAATCGCCTGCATTCTCGAGGCTTTTCTTGATGGATGGCCTCACCGAGGCCGGGCCGTACTGCTCCTTGTAGGCGCGGGTGTTCTCATCATAGTAGTTGCTGTTCTCGTTGCCGTAGGGAGTCTCCGACTCTATCAGATACAGAGTCCCACCGGCAAGAGTGGCCAGTGAGGACGCGACAGTCTTTGTGCTCCCGGTAAATGAGAAACAGGCAACAAGGACTTTTGCTTCCTGCGAAGTAGCCTCAGGGGTTTCATCTACGGGAGGCGTTGGCATTGATGTTTCCTTGCCGCAGGCCGTGACGACCGCAAGCAAGGAAGCGAAGAGAGATAGGGTATGTCTGAACTGTTTCATCTTATTCCATGGTATGTTCCCAGTCGCCGCGGGTGTCGATGCCTGTGGTGTCGGCGAGGGCTTCCAGGCGGATGATTTCGTCGGGGGTGAGGACAGTATCCATTACCTGTGCGGCTTCCAGCACGTGACGCTTCTTGGTAGCGCTGATAATCGGCATAGTACCTTTGGAGAGGGCCCAGGCGATACCGACCTGCGAGCAAGACAGCCCATATTTGGCGCCGATTTCCTTCATGGCATCCGTCAGAGCACTCAGCTCTCCCAGGATGGGATTGTATTTCTGCCCGCGTTCGCTGTCTGCCGGGAGAGGATTCTCTACGTTGTATTTGCCGGAGAGAGCACCCTGCTCCAAAACCATGTATGCCCAGAACTGAATGCCGCTGTCTTTGCAATAATCCAGGACACCGCCTTTCTCCGAGGAACGGTAGAGCAGGCTGAAGTGATTTTGTACGGCCGAAACCTTGAATCCGGCTTCACCCAGTATTTCATTGGCCCGGCGGATTTCTTTGATGCTATGGTTTGAAACGCCGACCTCCCGTACTTTTCCTGCCTCGAGAAGAGGAATCAGACCGGGTGTCCAGCGCTCCACATCCATCGGATTGTGAATCCAGTACATATCAATGTAATCCAGCCCCATACGTTCCAGGGAGGCATCGGCCATCTTGCTAACGCTGTTGTCATAGACTTCGGCCAACTGAGGGGTGAATTTGGTGGAGACGAGCACGTCATCACGCTTATAGGCCGATGCCAGGTGCCCCAGAATCCTTTCCGATTCGCCCATGCCATAGGCCGTCGCAGTGTCCCACAGGTTGAGACCGGCTTTCATGGCGGCATCAAAGACCGGTTTCAAGTTGCTTTCATCCGTGTTGCTTCCAAAGACGGTGTCTCCGCCGAACATACCGGCGCCCCAGGCCCAGGTTCCAAGTGCTATTTTTGACCCTTTCATAAAGAGATTGTTGTTTCTGATGCAAAGGTCGTGGTTTTATTGTGGAGAGGACTTAACCGAATTACGGATTCGTATATCCATTTTACGGAATCTGCACCTTTTTTTGTATTTTTGCTATATGGAAAAGGTTCTTCACGTACAGTCTGTCAATGATTATGCGCGCCATGTGGGTGCACCCATCCTGCATCCGCAGGTGAGTGTAATCCATTACGACGAATTGGAGAGTTGTCGCCATGCCCTGAGCGAATACGGGGTTTACGGCATGTTCCTCATGAAGGAAAGCCCCTATACGATATCCTATGGCAGCGGGAATTATCGGTTTGAGTCTGGTTCCCTGATGTGTGTGGGCCCCGGCCAGCGGGGCGGCGTTACGGATAACGGAGAAATCATCCATATCAAAGGCTGGGTGCTGCTCTTCCACCCGGACTTCCTGGCCGGGACACCGCTGGAGCGCTGCATTAAAGACTACCACTATTTCTCCTACTATAGCAATGAGGCGCTTATCCTTACGCCGGACGAATGGGCGCGTCTGGAACGCTGTTTTGCCGCCATCAGGAAGGAACTGACAGAGTATCCGGATGACAGCCATCTGCAGGCCATCGTCATTTCGTATCTGTCGCTCCTTTTCGAGTTGGCTGCACGCCTCTACGAGCGGCAGTTCCAGGGAGAGGGCAGTTCTGAAGAAGCGTTCAGCTACAGGATAAATGCCATTCTGGAGCGTTATTATGCGGAAAGGAAACAGCTTGAAACCGGCATCCCTACCGTCCGCTACCTCGCAGGCGAGCTCTTCCTTTCTCCCAATTACTTCGGCGATCTAGTCCGTGTGAAAATCGGCGAGAGTGCTACGCAGTTTATTCGTCATTTTGTGATGCAAAAGGCCAAGTCCCTGCTGCTGGACGGTCGTTCCGTTTCTGAGGTCTCCGATGCGCTGGGATTCGAGTATCCGCAGAATCTCACCCGTATGTTCAAGAA
>JAIKYL010000011.1 GCA_024683255.1 Bacteroidales bacterium
AGCATGGAGGTGACGCCGTCAAAGCGGAAACCGTCTATCCTGTATTCCTCAATCCAGTATTTTACGTTGGAGAGGAGGTAATAGCGGGTTTCGTCCTTGCCGTAGTCGAAGCAGCGGGAGCCCCAGGCAGGGTGCCGGCCCGCATCTCCGCGGTGGAAGTACAGGTCTTCCCTTCCGTCGAACTCGCTGAGGCCTTCCAGAACATTGTCCACGCTGTGGCTGTGCACAATATCCATGACCACCGCAATGCCCTTTCCGTGGGCGTCGTCCACCAGGGCCTTGAATTCTTCCGGCGTGCCGAAACGGGAGCTGAGGGCAAAGAAATTGGACACCTGATAGCCGAAGGAGCCGTAATACGGATGCTCCTGCAGGGCCATGATCTGGATGGTGTCGTAGCCCAGTTTCTTTACACGGGGCAGTACCTGCGTGCGGAATTCCTCAAAGGTGCCCACCTTTTCCTTCTCCGCCGCCATGCCGATATGGCATTCGTAGATGAAGGGATGAGGGCGCTTCCCGGCGTGGCCGTGCTTCCATTCGTACGGCTTATCCGGAGCCCACACCTGGGCCGAGAAAACCTTGGTCACCGGGTCCTGCACCACGCGGGTGGCATAGGAGGGCAGGCGCTCTCCCCCACCGCCGGGCCATTCCATGTACAGTTTGTACAGCTGGCCATGGCCCAGGAACATGGCCGGGAGTTTAAGCTCCCAGTTTCCCTGTCCCAGGGGCTTTAGGGCATAGCCGTCCGTGCGCTTCCAGTTGTTGCAGTCTCCTATGAGGTAAATCTTGGAGGCGTTGGGGGCGAACTCCCGGAACACCCAGCTGCCGTCTTTACAGCGGTGAAGGCCGTAATACATGTGGTTGTTCACGGCGTCCTTCAGGAGCCCGTCTCCGGCTATGTGCTTTCTGGTTTGCCAGATTCGCTCATGCCGGGCGTCGATGGCGTCCTTGAACGGCATGAGCCAGGGGTCTGTCTGATAAATCTTCTTCATATGTGGTTAGTCTTTGTCCAAAGTATCTATCTTGTCTTTAACGGTACGCAGGTACTCCCGGCACTGTTTTAACAGTTCCTTGCTCCGGACCACCAGCGCATCTATGTCGTCCAGTTTGGTCTCCGGATTCTCCACCTTGGCGGCAATCTCTTCCAACTCCTTAATTGCCTTTGCGTAATCAAATTTCTCGGCCATATATTCATCTTTTTTGCTTCGCTGCAGAACTATTATTTCAAAAACCGTCGCTTCGCGACCCCTCCCACCTCACTGTGCCCTGCGGGCACTGCTGTGGGCCCCTCCCTCTTACACGGCCGAGGGTGGCCATGGGTTTTTGAAACAATAGTTCTTCCGCTACGCTATATTAACTTTGTTATTATCAATTTGTTCCGTATATACTTCGTCCACCTTGGCGGTGAGGGAACCGTCTGTGAAGCGGACGCCGATGCGGTCTCCCACATGCACTTTTTCCACGGTTTTGAGCACCTTGTTGTCCTTGCCGGTTACCAGCACATAGCCCAGCCCCAGGATCTTGCGGGGGTCCGAGGCGCCGATGAGGGCTTCCTTGAGGGCCACGCGGGATACTTCCGCGCTCACGCGCGCCTGGGCGGCGAACTTAAGCCGATGGACGACGGTGTCACAGAGGCGCGCGGTATCGGCATACTTTTGCAGGAGGCCTCTGGAGATGCGGCCTACGCTGCGTTGCAGGAGCATTTCCAGGGCGCTCAAGCGACCCTGGATGGCGCGCTGCACTGCCGCATCGGCACTCTTGAGGCGGAGTTCCTCCCGGGAAAGCAGTCGCTGAGCGGCACTGCCTATGCGCCGGGCCAGGCGGTCCTGCAGTTCATCCTGTGCACGGTATGCATCCAGAAACAGATCGGCCAGGGCGGTGGGGGTCTTAACGGAAGTGTGCGCCACCAGATCGGCAATGTGCACGTCTCTGTCGTGGCCGATGGCGGTGACAACAGGGATGGGGCAGGTGGCGATGGCTACGGCCAGGTCCGGATCGTCAAAGCACGCCAGATCCAGGTCACTGCCGCCGCCACGGAGGATTAAAAGGGCATCGTACGGCTGCTCCTGTACTTCCAGGATGGCCGATAGGATGGAAGCGGGCGCCTGTTCCCCCTGCATGAGGGCCTCATACAGGTCCAGCCGGAAGGCATAGCCCTCCTCGTTTTCCAGCAAATGCCTTCTGAAATCTCCATAACCGGCAGCCGTCTTGGAAGTAATGACGGCCAGCCGATAAGGCAGTTCCGGAAGGGCCAGTTCCTGCTGCATGTCCATGTAGCCTTCCCTGGTGAGGAATTCTATGGTGCGCTTGCGCTCCAGGGCCTTCTCCCCAAGGGTGAACGCCGGGTCTATGTCTTCAATGAAAAGGCTGATGCCATACAGTTCGCTATAGCTCACCTGCACTTTTACCAGCACGGTGATACCGGCCTGCAGGGGCTGTCCGGCCGCTTGCTCAAAGAAAGCCTTGAGCCGGGGGTAATACCACTTCCAGATCATGGCGCGGCTCTGGGCCACCGGCTGCCCGCCCCGGCTTTGGGAGAGCTCCAGGTAGCAGTGCCCGTTGGACCGAGGGCTGAACGACGCAATTTCCGCCTTGACCCAATACCGCTCCGGGAAGGCATCCTCAATGCCCTCCTTGATCCTTTCCTGCAGCTCCAGCAGGTCCATGTACTCCCTCTGCGTCATACTTATCGGACGATTTGCCGGTTTTTCCCCACCCGGGAACAAAAACACCTCTTTTCCGTTCCCGAACGTTCCGGGGGTTTACAAATATAACAAAAAATGCTTATTTTTGTTCAAATAATTGACTGTTATGTTCAATGCAAAGAAAGTAAAGGACGCCTGCGTCCAATGGATCCGGGACTGGTTTGAAGAAAACGGCCCGGGATGCAATGCCGTGCTGGGTATTTCCGGTGGCAAAGACAGCAGCGTATGCGCTGCACTCTGCGTGGAGGCCCTGGGGGTGGATCGCGTGATAGGCGTCACCATGCCCAACGGCGTCCAGCCGGATATCGACGACTCCATGCAATTGATTCACCATCTGGGAATCAAGCATTACAACGTTAATATCGGCCAATCTTTCAATGCCCTCATGGCCGAAGTGGAAGAGCAGCTGGGACACGAGGCATCGGCCCAGACCCGCATCAATATGGCTCCGCGCCTGAGGATGACGGCGGTTTATGCCATTTCCCAAAGTAATAACGGCCGAGTGGTGAATACTTGCAATCTTTCAGAAGACTGGGTGGGTTACAGCACCCGCTACGGAGATGCCGCGGGAGACTTTTCACCCCTGGGCGGCCTTACGGTGCAGGAAGTGCTGGCCATCGGTACAGAACTGGAACTCCCGGATAATCTGGTCCACAAGACTCCTTCCGACGGTCTCTGCGGAAAGACGGACGAGGATAATCTGGGCTTTACTTATGCGGTTCTGGACAAGTACATCCGCACCGGTGTGTGTGAAGATGAAGCCACCAAGGCCCTCATAGACCGAAAGCACGTAATGAACTTGTTCAAACTCAAGCCCATTCCGCATTTCGATCCGGAAATATAGGTTTCTATTTTGCCCGGGTGTACACCTGTATGGGGCAACCTTCGAAGTCGAAGTGTTCGCGGAGCTTGTTCTCCAGGAAACGCTTGTAAGGGTCCTTCACCCACTGGGGCAGGTTGCAGAAGAAGGCAAACTGCGGGGTGCGGGTGGGAAGCTGGGTTACATACTTGATCTTGATGTACTTACCCTTCCATGCCGGCGGCGGATAGTTCTCAATTTCCGGCAGCATGGCGTCGTTGAGGGCCGATGTGGGAATCTTCCGGGACATGTTCTCCGCCACATGGGCGGCGGCGTCCAGCACGTCCAGGATGCGCTGTTTGTTGAGGACGGAAGTGAAGATGACCGGGATGTCGTTGAACGGGGCCAGGCGGGCCTTGAGGGCCTCCGTATAGTCCCGCATGGTGTTGGATTCCTTCTCAAAGAGGTCCCATTTGTTCACCACTATCACGCAGCCTTTCCGGTTCTTCTGGATAATGTTGAAGATGTTCATGTCCTGCGCCTCCATGCCCAGGGTGGCATCTATCATGAGAATGCACACGTCCGAATGCTCAATGGTGCGCATGGCACGGAGGACGGAGTAGAATTCCAAATCTTCCGTCACCTTGGCCCGCTTGCGCATGCCGGCGGTGTCCACGATCATGAACTCGTGGCCGAATTTGTTATAATAGGTGGAAATGGAATCCCGCGTGGTGCCGGCAACGGGTGTAACGATATTGCGTTCCTCCCCAAGCAGGGCATTGGCGAGGGAGCTCTTTCCCACATTGGGACGGCCCACGATGGCAATGTGCGGCAGATCGGCATGGTCCTCATCAGCCTTGTTATCCTCCGGCAGGACCTTGAGAATCTCGTCCAGGAGGTCTCCGGTGCCGCTGCCGTTGGCGGCCGATATGCTCCACACCTCTCCCAGGCCCAGACCGTAGAAGTCGAAGGCGTCGTACATCTTTTCCCCGCTGTCCACCTTGTTCACGCAAAGCACAACAGGCTTTTTGGAGCGGCGCAGCAGGTCTGCTATCTCCGCATCGTAGTCCGTGATGCCGGTGGCGGCCTCGCACATGAAGAGGATTACATCGGCCTCTTCGATGGCAATGACCACCTGGCGGCGGATGGCGTCTTCAAATACGTCGTCACTGTTGGAGGTATAGCCGCCCGTATCCACCACCGAGAACTCCCGGCCGTTCCATTCGCACTTGCCGTAATGCCGGTCACGGGTGACGCCGGCTGTCTCGTCCACAATGGCCTGGCGCATGCCCACCAGGCGGTTGAAAAGGGTGCTTTTTCCTACGTTCGGTCTCCCGACTATCGCTACAAGGGCCATAATAATTACATTTTAGGGTGCAAAGATACACAAATCTTCGTTAAAGACGGGACTTTCTATGCCGAAGAAACGAAGTACGCTGTGATAGACATAGTGCTGACCCACTTCCGGCAAGTCTTTATACTGCAGGGACTT
>JAIKYL010000025.1 GCA_024683255.1 Bacteroidales bacterium
TGAATCATGAATCTTGCGATTCATTGCTCTTGCCTATTGAAATTGCAGTCCACAATCTATTACGAAAATTTCCGTATTAGTTTACAGACTAATTTTTCTATCTTTTGCTTTACCTCTAATCTATTCTCTCAGTATTGTCAATGAACTTTAAAAACCGCCTTGAAACGCACTCTCGCTTCAAACGGGACTGCAAAGGTAGCCATTTTTTTTCACCCGCCAAATTTTTTTTATATTTTTTAATTTTTTTTTCTTTTTTCCTTGCGCCTATACATAATTATGCATATATTTGCAATCCAACTAAATAATTATACCAAATTATGCAGAACATCCAATCCCGGCATAAGGCGCTCATTCAGATTATCAGCCAAGAGACCATATACAGTCAGGAAGAGTTGCAGGAAAAACTCCGGAAACAGGGCATAAACACCACCCAGGCCACCCTTTCCCGTGACCTCAAGGCCCTTCGCATCCTGAAGGTGCCCGGGGAGGGTTATCGGCTTCCCCAGCCCGGCTCCCGCTTCCTCTCCGGTCCCACGCCCGCCAGCATAACCAGCCTGGAGTTCTCCGGCCAGTTTGGTGTAATGAAAACCCAGCCGGGCTTTGCATCGGCCGCAGCGGTGCTCATAGACCATCATCCCTCCCGGCCCATCATGGGCACCATCGCCGGGGACGATACCATCCTGCTGGTTCTCCGCCAGGGTTTCACGCCGGCCCAGGCCCTGGAAGTCCTGGAAAAAGTGATCCCGGACATTAAGTCGCACTTGATTGTTTAGTTAGTAGTGTATATATGGAAAAGAAAAAAGTAGTAGTTGCCTTCTCCGGCGGCCTGGACACCTCCTTCACGGTAATGTACCTGTCCAAGGAAATGGGGTACGAAGTGTACGCCGCCTGCGCCGATACGGGAGGCTTCTCCCCGGAGCAGCTGGAGCGCAACGAGCAGAACGCCTACAAGCTGGGCGCCGTCAAATACGTCACCCTGGACGTAAAGGAAGAGTATTACCAAAAGAGCATCCGCTTCATGGTGTTTGGAAACGTGCTCCGGAACGGGACCTATCCCATCTCCGTTTCCTCCGAACGCATCTTCCAAGCCACGGCCATCGCCCGTTATGCCCGCGAGATTGGGGCATCGGCCATTGCCCACGGCTCCACCGGTGCTGGCAACGACCAGGTGCGTTTTGACATGACCTTCGCCGTCCTGTGCCCGGAGATGGAGATCATCACCCTCACCCGCGACAAGGCGCTTTCCCGCCAGGAAGAGGTGGACTACCTTAACGCCCACGGCTTTAAGGCCGATTTCGCCAAGCTCAAGTATTCCTATAATATCGGCCTCTGGGGCACGTCCATCTGCGGCGGGGAAATCCTGGATTCCACCCAGGGTCTGCCGGAAGAAGCGTACCTGAAGCCGGTGACCAAGACCGGCAGCGAAAAGGTGGACCTCACCTTTGAGAAGGGCGAGCTCATTGCCGTGAACGGAAAGAAGCTCCCGCCGGTGGAAGCCATCCAGGCACTGGAGAAGCAGCTGGAAGGCTACGGCCTGGGACGGGACAACCACGTGGGAGACACCATCATCGGTATCAAGGGCCGGGTGGGCTTCGAGGCGGCTGCGCCCATGCTCATCTTATCGGCCCACAAGTACCTGGAGAAGTTCACCCTTAGCAAGTGGCAGCAGTACTGGAAAGAGCAGGTGGGCAACTGGTACGGCATGTTCCTGCACGAGAGCCAGTACCTGGAGCCCGTGATGCGGGACATGGAAGCCCTGCTGGAAAGCTCCCAGCGCAACGTTTCCGGCACCGTGGTCATGACCGTGGGACCCAAATGGGCCGAATGCACGGGCGTGAACACCCCCAACGACCTGGTGAAGAACCCCTTCGGCGAATACGGCGAGATGCAGAAAGGCTGGACCTCGGAAGACGCCAAGGGCTTCATCAAAGTGCTGGAGACCCCGCTCCGGATTTACTACAACCGTCATCCGGAAGAAGCATGACGGGCCTCCTGGAACAACTGATAGCCATTCCCTCCCTTAGCCGCGAGGAAAAGGCCGTGGCCGATTTCCTGGAAGACCGGTTGCAGGACCTGCATCCCCGTCGGCACGGCAACAACCTCTGGATGGTGAAAGGAGAGGGCCCGGTGCTGCTTATGGACGCCCATATAGACACAGTGAAACCCGTAGCGGGCTGGCAGCGGGATCCCTTCACCCCCACCCGGGAGGAAGACCGGATCTACGGCCTGGGTGCCAACGACGATGGCGGCTCGGTTGTTTCCATGATTGAGGCCTTCCGCAAGGCCCGGCCGATCAAGCACTCGCTGGTGCTGTCCCTTTCGGCCGAGGAAGAAGTATCCGGACAGAATGGTCTGGAAAGCGTACTGCCGCTCATTGAGGCCGATGCGGGTCCCATCCGCTGCGGAATCATGGGCGAACCCACAGGGATGCAGATGGCCGTAAGCGAACGCGGCCTAATGGTGCTGGACTGCACCGCCCGGGGTGTCTCTGGACACGCCGCCCGGGGCGAAGGCGTAAACGCCATCTACGAAGCGCTGCCGGACATAGACTGGTTCCGCAGCCACGGGATGACGGTGACGCAAATCCAGGCCGGGACGCAGCACAACGTGATTCCGGACTGCTGTAGCTTTGTGGTGGACGTACGCACCATGGGTGACAACCAGACCGTGCTGGACGCCGTCCTGCAGGCTGTCCGCTGCGAGGTGAAGGCCCGTTCCACCCGGCTCAACGGCTCCTCCATCGGCACGGAACATCCCCTTGTCCATGCAGCCATCGCGCTGGGAATCAAGCGCTTCTCCTCACCTACCCTCTCCAACCAGGCGGTGTGCCGCTTCCCCACCGTTAAAATCGGCCCCGGAGAAAGCAGCCGCTCGCATACGGCCGACGAATACATTTGCACCGGTGAGCTGGAAGCCGCCGCAGACGTTTACCTGAAACTCATCAGTACCTATGAAAATCTGGAATAAAGGCTTCGACAACGACGCGCAGATTGACGCCTTCACCGTGGGGCGGGACCGGGAGCTAGACCTCATGCTGGCCCCCTTCGACATTGAAGGGACCATCGCGCACATCACCATGCTCTCCCAGGTGGGCCTTTTATCGGCCGATGACCTGGCCCTGCTGCTGCCGGAACTCCGCAAGCTGCACCAGGAAGCGCTGGACGGCAAGTTCACCATTTCCGGGGAAGATGTCCATTCGGAGGTGGAAGCCCGTCTCACGGAGAAGCTGGGCGAAGTGGGCAAGAAGGTGCACACCGGACGGTCCCGGAACGACCAGGTGGCGCTGGACGTGAAGCTCTTCACGCGCGCCCGCATCCGCGCCACTGTAGAAAAGGTGTCGCAGCTCTTTACCCTGCTGCAGAAGCGCTCGGAGGAGCTGAAGGACGTGCTCATGCCCGGCTATACGCACCTGCAGGTGGCCATGCCTTCCTCTTTCGGCCTGTGGTTCGGCGCTTATGCCGAAAGCCTTTGCGACGACCTGGTGTTCCTCAAAGCCGCCTGGGACGTAACAGACCGCAATCCGCTGGGATCGGCTGCGGGATACGGGTCATCGGCCCCGCTGGACCGGGAGAGCACAACCAAGCTGCTGGGCTTCAAGGACCTGGCCTATAATTCCGTCTATGCCCAGATGGGACGCGGCCGATGCGAACGGATGGTGGCCTTCGCCTATGCCTGCCTGGCCGAAACGCTGGGGAAATTTGCCACCGACGGCTGCCTTTTCGTGAGCCAGAACTTCGGCTTTCTCAAACTGCCGGACGCCTACACCACCGGTTCCAGCATTATGCCGCAGAAAAAGAATCCGGACGTGTTTGAGCTGGTGAGGGCCCACTGCAACCGAATCCAGGGCATCCCGGGCGACATCCGGCTCATTACCGGCAACCTTCCCTCCGGCTATTTCCGGGACCTGCAACTGCTCAAAGAGTTGTACCTTCCCCTCTTTGACGAGATGGACAGCTGCCTGGACATCCTCCTCTACGCCATCCCCGGCATCCAGGCGAGCACCAACCTTATGTCCCTCCCGCTCTACGAGCAGGCCTTCTGCGTGGAAGAAGTGAACCGTCTGGTATCCACCGGCGTCCCTTTCCGCGACGCCTATCGCCAGATAGGCCAAGCCGTCCAGAATGGCAGCTTCCACTTCTCCGGAGAACTCCACCACACCCACAAAGGATCAATCGGCAAGCTCTGCACCGCAGAAATTGCCGCCCGATTCCATTCTATCCGGGCCGAATTCCCGTTCTAAACCACGTCTGTCCTGGCCATTTTGGGAGAGGTGGGTCGGCCGATGCCGGGACCTCTCCCACCCAAAATGGCCCCTGCAGCGCTGTGGGGCACTTTCTCTGGGAGAGGTCAGGCACTTCTGATGCCCACCTCTCCCAAAAGGTGTCGCAAAATACCCGGAAAAACACTAAATTTGCTTGAAAAACAAGAATAGTGATGAAAAAGCTCCTTCTCCCTATCATCGGCCTGCTTCTCACGGTGACCCTCTCTGCCCAGACCAACCTGGGTGGGAGATACTTCAACCTGATTTGGGCCGAGGACGGAAACACCCTCTTTGCGGAGAATAACCTTACCTTCATTCCCCACGATGGAACGTACGATTTCTCCATTACCGTCAAGATGCACGACGGCACCCAAGCCTGGGTGGGCACGGACGAGGTGGGGACCCTCAAGATAGAGAACGGCAACCTCTGGTATATCCATCCCAACAAGAATTACGATTTTGAGTTGGAAATCATCCTGCACCCCGTGGATGAAGCCGGACAGCCTATTGAGGACAGCATCCAAATCATCGAGCATAAAGGTGACAGCGGCTCTCCTTATCCGGACGAAGTATGCTTCAGTGGAACGTATTCCCGTGTGATACCAACCTTTACCGATGAGCGTGGTTACCTCTACCAGATGAAGGGTGAGGATGTCTGCGAACTGATCAATGGAGGTTTGTATGAAGGTACAGTTACGGTGCCTCGTACCGTTTACTATTCTTATCTGGATGCCCAGGCCAATGTCATCGGCATTGCCGAAAACGCCTTCTTCGGCTGCTATGACCTGGAGGCCGTCTCCTTTGAGAATCCGGACATCTATATCGGCCCATCGGCCTTTATGGGTTCCGGCCTTCCCTATGATTACGAGAGCATCCTTAAGCCCAGATTCGCCTATCCCAACCAGGACTATTCTATCTTCGTGGTCCCCGCCGAGGAGTCTGTCGCTCAGGAGCGGGAGCAGAATATGTGGATGGTTTTCAAACAGAACATCCAGCGGGTGTGGCAGAGTGGCGACACCACCGCCGACGAGAACAAGGACCTGGGCCGGGCCGATTTCGACTTTGAGAACAACCGCGGCCTGTTCTACACCTGGACCGATTCCGAAGAAGAGGCCGGGAAGGTGTTCCGCGGTTACGAGCCCTACGAGGTGGAAGCCCTCATCGCCCCTTCGGATTTCGTAGCCCGCCACCGCTTCCCGTCCTTTAGCCGGTGGAAGTTCGGGGAAACCGAACGGGAGGCCGATCCGTACGTGGTGGAGCGAGTCCTGCAGCGCTATCCCGGACATACGGTGATGTACAGCCGCCGGGTGGCCAACATCCGGCAGGGTTCCGGCTCGGGCGAGCTTTCCCTGGTGGAATTCGAGCACCAGGACGGCAAGGCCATGGTGGTGTTTGTGTGGCGCAATGCCGACTATGACCTGGCCATGGGGGACCTGTCCGTGGACCTGTCGGAGGAGTCGGAAGAATACGGCGTGTGGGATATTGACGATGAAGGCCGATATGGCATTCCGGACGTAGTGACCATTGCCCTGGACCCGCGCGAAGACGTTACCGTTTTCCTGGCCAAGAACTCACCGGAAGCCATAGAGTGCTACGCCTGGCACCAGGTGGGCGACCGCCTGGAATACGTAGAGTACGGCTCCTGGTACCGCTTTATTCCGTAACAGTTTTGGGAGAGGTGGTACTTTGAAGTGCCAGACCTCTCCCAATGAAAATGGCTCACAGGGGGCTGAGATGTGTTTTGTGTGGGAGAGGTCCCGGCATCGGCCAACCCACCTCTCCCAAAAAGAAAGGAAAAATCATTGGAAGACCAAAAGGAATAGCTACCTTTACTCACGATAAGAAAGAGCTTGGGTTATTTTTATGCATTATGAAAAAAATACTCGAGGTCCTTCAGTATGGAGACCATGATATCCGCTTCAATACGGATATCAACACGTTCAAGCATCCGGAAGTTATCCCGGAACTAATTTCCAACTCCGCTTTTGCCATGACCACTTCCCTCTGGGGAGGAAACGAACAGGCCGTCCTGTCCGTAATCAGGAGTTTGACTATTGCCGATTTAGCCGTGAGCGTGAACCGTGAGGAGATGCTCCGGCAGTTGGGCGAGGAAGCCGAAGCTTTAGCGCGTTGCATGCAGCAGGCCAGGGAAGATTTTGAAAAGGCCGGAGGAAAAGTTATGGTCTTCCGTCCGGAAATCAAGCCCGGGAAAATCCGGAGTTAATTATGAAACGAATTGTGTATCGGAAGCTTCCGGACGGGAGTTTCCAGTATGTTCAACCCTTTCATGTCAGTTTGGAGGGGTTGGAAAAGGCGGTTATCTGCCGAGACGAAAAGGATTACGATGCCATGACGAAAATCCTTTGTATCTGTGCCTGGAGAAAAAACGTAATCATTATTATCTACGCAGTTGTATCTAACCATTCCCACGCGGCAATCCTGGCTCTAAATCAGGCGGATGCGGACAGCTATGCCATGGAACTGAAAAGGATGACGGGTATGTGGATCAGGAAACGGTATAACCAAAAAGAAATAATGAAACATGTGGATGCGAAGGCAATCAGCATGGAGACCGAATGGTATGTCCGTAACACTCTGGCATATATTCCCAGAAATGCCTTGGACAACGGGTGCCCCGTAAATGAATACTCTTGGTCCGGGTATCGGGCCATGTTCAGCGACGGACAAATGGGGGAAGGGCCCTTCCGGAAAGTGGCCGATTTGAAGAAGCGGGAAAAGGCTCAGATAATGCATACATGCGAAAACCTTTCAGAAGTTCCGTGGCTTCTGGATAAAAAAGGCCATCTTGTTCCTTACAGTTTTTGTGACCACGTTTATCTGGAACAGGCCTTCGA
>JAIKYL010000027.1 GCA_024683255.1 Bacteroidales bacterium
TCCGGACGGCGGCACCGCCGGTATGGCCGGTCTGGAAGAGCTCCGTACTGCGCTTTTGGAATTCCGCAAGAGCGGTAAGGCTGTGGTTGCCTTTCTGGAGGCCCCCGGCAACGGCGGCTATTACCTGGCAACGGCGGCCGATAAGATTTATCTCAGCAGCTATCATGGCGCCACGTACCAGATGTTCGGCCTCAGCAGCCAGCAGTTCTTCCTGAAGGACATTCTGGAGAAACTGGGGGTGAACGTGCAGCTCATCCGTCACGGAAAGTACAAGAGTGCCGGCGAAATGTTCATCCGTTCCTCTTCATCGGCCGAGAACCGGGAGCAGTACCAGGCCATGATAGACGCTTCCTGGAAGACTTTCTCCAGCGCCATCGCCCAGGCCCGCGATATCTCGGAAGAGGAGTTCAACGATATCATTGACAACCTTAAGCTGGTACTCCCGGAAGACTTTCTGAAGTATGGTCTGGTGGACGAACTGATGGACCGCGAGACCCTGGTGAACAAGCTCTGCACGCTGGCCCAGGTGGATAAGCGGGATAACCTTCATCTGGTGGCGCTTCCGGATTATGTCCAGGCCAAGGTGAACAAATTGCCCGGCCGGGCCAATGTGGCCGTGCTCTTTGCCGAAGGAGACATTGTGGAAGGGAAGGGCCAGAATCTCTCGGCCGACAGCTATGTGCAGGTGATTGACGCCCTCCGGAAAGACAATTCCGTGAAAGCCGTTGTGCTCCGCGTGAATTCTCCCGGCGGCAGCGTGATGGCTTCGGAGAAGATCCGCAGCGAACTGGACCTCCTGGGCCGTGAAAAGCCCCTGGTGGCCTCTTACGGAGACTATGCCGCTTCCGGCGGATACTGGATTTCCTGCGGCTGCAGCCGGATTTTTGCCGATGCTACCACCCTCACCGGCTCCATCGGCGTGTTCTCCATGATTCCGGAGTTCTCCAAAGTATCCAAGAAGATTGGCGTGGGCGTGGAAACCGTTTCCTCCAACAAGCACGGAGACATCCTTTCCCTCATGGAACCCTTTGACGCCGAAGAGACTGCGTACATGCAGGCCAGTGTGGAAGATATTTACGACCGCTTTGTGAGTCTGGTAGCCACCAGCCGCGGCATGGAGCCTTCCCGCGTGGACGAAATCGCCCAGGGACGCGTCTGGGTGGGTACGGATGCTTTGGAAATCGGCCTTGTAGACGAGATTGGAACGCTTAAGGATGCCATTGCCTATGCGGCTTCCCAGGCCGGCCTTTTGTATGAGGAGGACTACAGGGTGCTCTCTTACCCTGCCGTTCCCACTCCCATGGAGGAAGTAATGTTTATGCTGGGGTCCTTCCAGGAAGAGCCCACAGTCCTGGCCGATACGCCGTTTGAACCCATGGCCCGTTCCCTGAAGGGCCTTCTGAAGGACAACCAGCCCAGCGCTGTGTATGCCCGCATGCCTTATTATCTGGAAATCAAGTAAATGGAAGAGAAGAAACTGACACCCTTAAGGTTCCTGCCGGATGTGCGGGAATTCCCCTGGGGCAGTGTGGAATATCGCCTGGCCGACCTGGGATTTGTAGATTCCATGGCCTCGGAAGGCTGGCTGGGCGGCAACACGCTCAGTGACATCATGCAGACTTACCTGGAACGCGTGGTGGGAGAAACCTCCTTTGACTGGTATGGAACCCAGTTCCCGGTGCTGGTGAAGCGGCTGGATGTGAAAGGCCGCACTTCGCTGCACGTGAACCCGGACGACGAGCCGGCCGAGCAGCGTTACGACGCCTTTGGTAAGACCGCGCTCTGGTACGTGGAGGCCTGCGGCCCGGATGCCCGGCTCTTCCTGGGCTGGAAACGGGACGTTACCGCAGCCGAATGCTACAAGGCTTGTCTGGACGGATCCGTAGAGGAACTGCTGTATTCCGTCAAACCGGTTCCCGGAGAGAGTTATCTGGTGCTTCCGGGACAGGTGCATGCCGCCCAGGACGTGAAACTCCTTGAAATAGCCGAGGCTTCCGAACTGGGCTTCCGCCTGTACGATTGGAATCCCGGAGACCGCGAAATCCACCTGGAAGAAGCACTGGACCTCATAGATTTCAAGGCATACAAGAAGGCCGATAAAGGGGAGGGAAACCTCCTGGCCGCAACGCCGCAGTTCACTGTCCACCAAATCCTTCTTCGGGAGGCGCTCAAGAGCCATGCCTCCGAAGAGGACTCCTTCCTCATCTATATCTGCACCAGCGGAGCCGCCACCCTCAAGGCCGAAAAGGATTATAGCCTGAAGGCCGGGGACGTGCTGCTGGTGCCCTCCGAAGTAACGGACTTCTACCTCCTTCCCACCCAGGCCGATACCCGGCTCCTGGAGGTGCGGCTGGATCCCCGTCCGGATAATGACATTGTGTCGGAACCAGTTGAAGAATAGATTCTTATGGAAGAACTCCGTATTGACAAATACCTTTGGGCCATCCGTGTGTTCAAGACTCGGAGCGAAGCAACTGAGGCTTGCAAGGGTGGGAAAGTGAAGGTGGCCGGCATTCCGGCCAAGCCTTCCCGCGCCATTCAGGCCGGAGAAGTGATTCAGGTGCGCAAAGGGATTGTAACTTATACCTATAAGGTCTTGCGCCCGCTGGAAAAGAGGGTGGGTGCCAAGCTAGTTCCGGATTATGCCGAGAATCTTACGCCGGAAGAGGAGATGGAAAAGCTGAAGGCCCCGGTGGAGAGTTTCTTTGTGACGCGGGACCGTGGCGCCGGCCGTCCTACCAAGAAGGACCGCCGGGCAATGGAACAGCTCTGGGATACCCTGGAAGAGGGATTGTGATTACCTTCCGCAAATCATCTTGAAATCGCACCACTGGCAGGTGCGAGGATCTTCCGTACGCCGGAAGGGGACGGACGGATCTGTTAGCTCGTCCAGTTTCCGGGCCAGCTTTTCCTTGACAAGTTCACTGAAAGCGGGGCTTTCGGCCTGGTCCTTCAGCGGCTGGGTATAAAGGCGCGCTGTGCTGTAGATGCTGTTAACCAGGGTCTTGTCCTTAAACGCCGGATCCTGGTGGGCAAAATAGTCATACAGGAACAGCTGCAGGGCAATCTTGGGCCTGTCGGCCCCGGGCGGGGCAAAGAGCTTGTCGGCAACGATTTGGGCATTCTGGTCCGTGATGGCAATGTCCTCGTCCGTCACCTTGCCGGTCTTATAGTCAAGGATACGTACCTCCCCGGGGATGTAGCTGTCTATCCGGTCCACAAAACCTTTGAAGCGGAAGCCGTGGAACAGGGCTTTGCGCTTGCTTTCCAGGCCCAGGATCCGGAATCCGGCCGATCCGCTTTGGGCAAGCAGCTGCCTGTCGTGGGAGAGCGTTTCGGCCACATAGTCCAGCAGCACTTCTTCCAGCACCAGGTTGCGCCCGGTCACTTCCACCGTTTTCATTTCTTCCATCACCCGGGCCCGGATGCGCTTCCGGAGGTCTTTGCGGTCCTTCTGCATCCTTTCGATATCGGCCAGGGGTAGGAGTTTTCCCAGGTAGGGACTGTAAAGCTCCTGCATCACTTTGTGGAAAACGTTGCCCAGCATGCCGGCGTCCAGGGATTCGGCAATTTCATCGTCCCCCTGAAGCCCTTCCACCACTTGGTAGTAGAATTTGGCGGGGCAGGCCAGATAGGCCTGCATGGCGGTGGCCGAGAGCTCTTTCTCCTTGATGATATCAATATGCTCCTGTGTCTTGGGGATTTCCGGAACACCCGTTACGGGATTCATTTCCGCGGCGGCCGTGAGATGCTTCACCGGCAGTTTGAAGTCGTATTCCAACTGCTTGATATAGCGGCTTTCTTCACCGCTTTTCACGCCTTCCGTACGGCTGTCGTACACCAGCCAGACGTTTTGCGCCCGCTGGATCATGCGGTAGAAATAGTACGCCCATACGGCGTCCTGGTACTCGTGGGTGGGCAGGCCGAAGCCTTTCCGGAGCTCCGGCGGAATGAAAGAGGAGGAGTAACTCTTGCGCGGGAAAGTGCTCTCGTTGGCGCTCAGGATCACCAGGTTCCGGAAATCCAGCGCGCGGGTTTCCAGCGGTCCCATGATTTGCAGGCCCTGCAGGGGTTCTCCCCGGAAGGGGACCGATTGCCCTTGCAGCAGGCCGTCCAGCACCCGCAGCCAGGTGGCGGGCAGCAGCGGCAGATCCATATCGGCCATCATGTTAAGGACCGTATGGTAACGCTTGGCAAAGTCCAGTTCCAGCATCATTTCCCCCTCCGGGCCCAGATGGCGTCCCAGGTAGCCCACAATGGCCGATAGATACTGCTCCAGCGCATGGTTCTGCCCTGCCGATGCCTCTTTGGGGTCTGTGACCACCGGCCGGAAAAGCTGGTCCAGCAGGGGACCGCCTTGGAGGTCTTCCAGGGGAATGTAGTATTTGGCCTCCCGTTTTACGGCTGCCACTTTTTCCGTCTCCTCCGGGGTGAGGATGAGGCGGAAAAGACTGGTGGAGAAGATGGCGTTCACACTCCGGTGGTAGAAATACCAGCCTTCCTCCCGTTTTCTGAGGCGCAGCTGCATTTGCCCAATAGCTTCCATTAAGGTATAAACGGCACTGTCCCGCATGGGGTAGCCCATGGTCACATTAATGCTGTCATGCTCCGGAGGGATGGAATTAAGCAGCGGCAGCAGCAGGGTCTCGTCCGGCAGCACAAAAGCCGTTTCCACCGGGTCTCCGGAGACTTCCTTGAGGATGAGCGGCGCCAGCTTGGCCTGTCCCACGGCCGATGGAACGCTAACAACGCGGATGTCCGGTTTTCCCAGCCCTTCCGGATCCGGCACAAACACTGGCGGGAAATCTTTGACGTTCTGGGAAAGGAAAAGCGAAGACTTGTTCTGCGGGGCCTGGATTTCTTCCGATACATAGTCCCAGACAAACTGAGCCAGCTGGGCATCCCGCATCTTCTGAAGCAGGAGCTGCTCGCAAAGGTTGAGGGCGTTCAGGCCCACGAATACATACTGCTCCGTATCCGGGAAAACGGGCTCCAGAATGTCCCGGACTGGGATTTCGCTCTTGAGCCGCTGGGCCAGGGCCCGGTATACCTTGCCTTCGTAGGCCATGCCCCGGGCGTCCAACTCCCGGTTAAAGTTTTCGTAGAGCGGAAAGAGGATATTCCAAAGACTTAGGAAACGCTCTTTTACGGGACTGGCGTTCCGGCTCTGGAAATGCGCCAGGAAACTTTCAATGGCCTCCCGCTGCCTGTCCGTGAGGTAGGAGAAGCTGTCCTGGAGGGCTTTAAAATCGGCCACATTTTGGAACAGGGCGCGAGCATCTACCAGATATTTGTCCACATCCCCGAAATCGGCCAGCAGCAAGTCTCCCCAGAAGATGAATTCGTCCAGCGGTTCCGCCTGGGGGTAAAGATCCTTGTAGCAGTTGTAAAGCAGCATGAGCAGGCGAACGCGGTCCGTTACTTCCGTTCCGTGCACCCGGCAGAAGAAGTCGTTGATGGTATACAGCTGCGGTACGGCCAGGGGAGTGCCGCTTCTTTTCACCTGTTCCCCTAAGTATTTGCGGAAGAATACAATAGAGCGGCGGTTGGGCAGCACAAAGCAGATATGCTCCAGGTTTCCCCGGTCATAATAATACTGTGCAACTTGCCTTAGGAACGGTGTCATGGCGGCCTTTGAAAGATTCTTTGCTAAAGTAGTGATTTTTCGGGAAATTTTCGCTATTTTTGTAAATAGAATTTAGAATAGAATTCTTCCAAAGTAAAACATTTAATTAATAGCCACATGAAAAAGAAATTCAGATGCCTGGTGTGCGGATACGTATACGAAGGCGAAAACCCTCCCGCAGAATGCCCTATCTGCCATGCTAAGGCAGACAAGTTCGTAGAACTGAAGGAAGAGGACGGCAAGCCCCAGTGGGCCTGCGAGCATGTCCTGGGCGTTGCCAAGGGCTGTGATCCGGAGGTTTGGGCCGGCCTGCAGGACCATTTCAAAGGAGAATGCTCGGAGGTGGGCATGTACCTGGCCATGAGCCGTCAGGCCGAAAGGGAAGGATACCCGGAAGTGGCCGATGCCTTCAAGCGTTACGCCTTTGAGGAGGCAGACCACGCCGCCCGCATCGCCGAACTCCTGGGAGAAGTTGTATGGGACACCAAGACCAACCTCAAGAAGCGCTATGAGGCAGAAGCCGGCGCCTGCGAAGGCAAGCTGGCCATCGCCAAGCGCGCCAAGGAACTGGGCTATGATGCCATCCACGACTCAATCCATGAGATGGCTAAAGACGAAGCCCGCCACGGCGCCGGCTTCCTGGGCCTGTATAACCGCCTGTTCAAGAAATAGCAAAGAAGCCATCAGAAAAAAGCCGGGATTCAGTCCCGGCTTTTTTCATGTCATTCCCCATAATCAAAGCCGATTATTACGGCGAGGAAGAAAGATTTGCCGATATGCCGGAAATTGCTTAACTTGCAAAGAATTAGCATTATATCGTATGATACTCAACAAAACATACACCCTTTCCAACGGTCTGGCCATTCCCAAAGTGGGTTTGGGCACCTGGCTCATTCCAGACAGTGAAGTGGCGTCTGCTGTAAAAAGCGCCATCGAATCTGGCTATCGGCACATCGACACGGCACAGGCCTATGGCAATGAGCGTGGCGTGGGAGAAGGTATCCGCCTAAGCGGCGTTCCCCGCGAAAAGATCTTTATTACCACCAAGGTTGCGGCAGAAATCAAGACATTTGAGTCTGCGGCTGCATCCATCGATGAGTCCTTGAAGAAACTGGACTGCGGACCGGCCGATCTTATCATCATCCACTGCCCGCAGCCCTGGGCCGAATTTCGGGGTGCCAGGCGCTACTTTAAAGAGAATAAGGAAGTCTGGAAGGCCTTGGAGGATGCTTATTTGGAGGGCAAGGTCAAGTCCATCGGCGTATCCAACTTCCTCATAGACGATTTGCTGAACATCCTGGAAGACTGCAGGATCAGGCCCATGGTGAACCAGATTCTGCTACATATCGGCGAAACGCCTTCCTCCCTGGTGGAGTTCTGCAAGCAGAATGACATACTGGTTGAGGCCTACTCTCCCATAGCCCACGGCGCTGCGCTCAAAAATGAGGAACTGGCCCGGGTGGCCGCCAGGTACGGTGCCACCATTCCGCAGCTTTGCATTCAGTACACGCTTCAGCTGGGAACCGTATCCCTTCCCAAATCCACCAATCCGGACCATATCCGCTCCAATGTCCAGCTGGACTTCACCATTTCCGATGAAGATATGGCGGCGCTGGAGAGTATCGGCCAGGATTACGGAGAAGACAGCCGATGGCCGGTTTTCAGTAGGAAGAAACAGTTATAATATCGCCAAATATGGGGATTTCTCATGTGCGTATGCTTTATTATCTTTGCAAAGTTGGAAACTGAGTGATTATGAGCCCTGTGTTTGTTGCTTTGATGATTCCTTTCCTGGGGACCGCCCTTGGATCGGCTTTTGTGTTCTTTATGAAGCGGGATATGCCCACATTGGTACAGAAGGTCCTGCTGGGCTTTGCTTCCGGTGTCATGGTGGCTGCATCCGTGTGGTCGCTGATTATTCCGGCCATAGGGATGGGAGAAGGCACAGGAGCTGTTGTACCGCCTGTCATCGGCCTCCTGGCCGGTTTTGCCTTCCTCCTGCTTATTGATTATATAACCCCGCATATCCACGCCAGCGGAGAGGCCGAAGGTCCTCAAAGCCACCTGTCCCGCACCGCCAAACTGGCCCTGGCCGTCACCATCCACAACTTCCCGGAAGGAATGGCTGTGGGTGTTGCCATTGCAGGTGCCCTTACGGCCGATTTCAATATGGCCGGCGCACTGGCGCTTTCGCTGGGCATCGCTATCCAGAATGTCCCGGAAGGTGCTATTGTTTCCATGCCGCTTCGCGCAGAAGGCAATTCCCGGTGGAAGGCTTTCGGCATCGGCGCCCTGAGCGGTATTGTTGAGCCCCTTGGCGGAGCGCTTGTGTTATTGCTTGCCACCTCTATCCTGGGCATTATGCCGTATATGCTGGCCTTCGCCGCCGGCGCTATGCTCTATGTGGTTGTGGAAGAATTGGTTCCGGATTACTCCCAGGGCAAGCACTCCAACATCGGCACCGTCGGTTTTGCCCTTGGCTTTGCCCTGATGATGGTGCTTGACGTGGTCCTGGGATAATTTATCGATATCTTTATAGCTATGAAGAAGATACTAACTATTCTGGCTGCTATTTGCGCCATCGCCTGCACTGGCAACAAAACCACTGTTTACGATTTCTCCGCCCAGACCAATAAGGGCGAGGAGATGTCCTTCTCACAATATAAGGGCAAGGTTCTGCTCATTGTGAACACGGCATCGAAGTGCGGATTCACTCCCCAGTACGACGGGTTGGAGGCCCTCTATCAGAAGTATGCCTCCCAGGGCTTCGTCGTCATCGGTTTCCCCTGTGACCAGTTTGGCCACCAGGAGCCTGGAAGCAATGAGGAAATTGAAGAATTCTGCCGACTCAACCACGGCGTAACCTTCCCGCTGATGGCCAAGTCCGACGTAAACGGGGAGAACGCCAATGAGGTGTTTAAGTGGCTGTATTCAGAAAAGCCCTTTGCCGGTTTTGGCGACAGCGAAACAGGCAAATTCATGGACGGAATGCTCTCCAGGAGCAATCCGGACTATGCGTCCAATCCCGATATCAAGTGGAACTTCACTAAGTTCCTCATTGACCGGAAAGGCCGGGTAGTGGCCCGTTTCGAGCCTGTAGTAGTGCCTGA
>JAIKYL010000029.1 GCA_024683255.1 Bacteroidales bacterium
GTAGAGGTCCCAGTACGCCACGTCGTTCCGCAGCGCCGTGGCCTTGAGCGAATCCACCATTTCCGGCAGATGTGGCCAGGTAACAATACGTCCGTTCACGCTCTTTCCCATATCGGACGGGCCGATGAACAGGATCCGCGCTTGGGGCGCCACCTCGTGGAAGTACTGGAGCTGCTTTTCTATCTGCACCTGATACTGCTGGATGTTCTTGGTGCTGTGCACCACCGGCATATAGTTGCCGCCGAACTGGAGGATGATGAGCTGGGTGTTATCCATAGCAAAACTCTCCTGCATCAGCGGCTTGGAGATGCGGGTGAAAATGGTGCCGGAGCAGCCCCTCAGCGGGATATTGTCCACCGCCACGCCATGGTCTCCATCGGCCGCCACGCCGTAGATTTCGGCATTTCCCTGGAAGGAGAGGGTGGCCTTCTGCACCGGACGGGAGAACTGCCAGGTTACCAGGGTGGTGCCTCCGTCCGTCTTCTCCGTCACGGGAACGGGCTTGAGGGTATCGGACACCGCCTTCACGGAGAAGTTGGCCGATGCCCGCCCGTACAGCACCGTAACGCGGGAGAAACTCTGGGTGAACTTCTTGGCGGTCTTGGAGCGGGTTACCCGGAGGCTGAGCGTGCCGCCGCCTGTGAGCTGCACCACCTGCGCCATTACGCCGTAGCGGTTATGCCCGGCCCGGACGGTGGTGGAATCCCCGTACATGGTGTACTGCACAAAGCCGCCGGAGGCGCTTTTGGAGATGCTGGCCGATGGCACATTGGTGAGGGCCGGGAACATGCCCGTGCCGATGCCGCCAAAACGCTCCTGCAGGGCCTGCCGGAGCTCCGAGGAGATGCGGTCCATCTCTATCTGAGAGTCCCCGTAATGCACCACGCGTACCGGAAGCGCCTGTTTGGAAGCGTTTTCCATGGCGCGGAAAACGGGATCCAGGAAGGTATAGTCGTCATCCGGAAGATAGATGCGGTCCGGGTTTTCGTAAAAGAAAGTACGGTAATAGTGGAGCGTGTCCGTTTCCATCTTGAAACGCTGCTGTACCGCATTGAGCACGGAGTCCACGTCCACCTTTTTCTCCCGGGCATCCCGCAGCATTCCCTGGTAAGAAGCAAAGCGAAGAGTGAGCGGTCCCACCGGGACACCGTCGGCCGGAAAAGCCAGCCAACCGATGCCCAGGAGCGCAAAGACCCCGATGAGGAAAAGTAATACCTGCCGTGCCTTCATCCCTTACCAGAGTGATTTTGATGAACTTTCGGCCGCATTTTGCAGCGCCGCCGGCACATTGGCAAAGAAGTCAAAACCGGCCCGGGCCTCTATCGCATCGATGGTGGTTATGCCCTGGGAATAGGCCCCGGACTGTGCTTTGTTCTCATAAATATATGCACATCCTTTGGCCGCCGTCATATTGCCGGAGTCGTCGAAGGAACACTTCATCAGGCACTTGTAGAAGTGGCTGGGAATAGGCACCGACAGGGATGCGGTTTCATCGGCATTCTTGGCCGGTTTGGTCTGAACAGATCCTTCATACAAGACACCTGAAACCACATAAAGGGTATCCCTTCCAGTGGGGGCATGTCCTGCAACGGCTTCCTCCAGAGAGCTCCACAATCCACTGTTAAAGCCATTCTGCCACTGAGGTGCCTGGTTGGAATAGTAGAACGTCTGCTTGTTCTGTGCAACAGAGCTTTGCCGATAGTTGGAAGCAACCAGATGACCGCGACTGAAGCCCACGGAACCCGCATTGTCCAACCCCTTCTGCTGGGTCAAAGAAATAGCCGGATCCGCCGTCCAATCTTCATTTCTGCCCACACCCCTGTCCGGCCACATGGACTTATGCATGGCATGGACCGTCCATACCGGAGCATACTTGGATCCGTCATACATTACGGTGTAATTGCGGACCTGCTTACCGTCAAGGGTATAGGTATGCACGGCAATTTGCCGGCTACTGGTGTTGGTATAATAACGGAACCAAGTGTCGTCCTTTTTGCTGTTTCGACCGGAAACTTCTGCTCCGTTAAGAATACCGGTAAGGCCGGGAACTTCATAACAGTTCAGATAACCAGCAGTGGCGACAGCGGGAGCTTCGGTGGTGAAGGAGCGCATGCCGCCCAGGCGGTCTACGTACTGGCCCAAAGCGGCATCATACTCCACAATGAACGCTCTGTAATAATAGGTGGTACCAGGATCCAGACCGGAGAGGGTGGCGGAGAAGTTACCGGATGCGCCTGCAGGCGGATCCACATAAGCATCCATGTTAAGCACCGTCATGGAGGTGCCATAAATGAAGCCCGCTTCGGCAATGGCACCCGTCGCTCCATAGAAATGGGCATTGAGGGTTGCTTCCACAGAGGTAATGCCGGTGGCCTGCTGCGTTTCCACAACACCGGTAGCCGACGGTTCGTCCGGCTCATCGGGCTCGTCCGGATTCTTGACCGTAACACTGCACGTGGCCGATTTTTCACCGGCCTTTGCCGTAATTACAGCAGAGCCTTCACTCAGGGCAGTAACCGTTCCGTTCTCCACCTTTGCTACTGCGGGATTGGAACTGCTCCAGGTTATGGTCTTATCCGTTGTATCGGCCGGTTTGATGGTGGCCGTCAGCTTAACGCTCTCGCCCACTTTTAAAGATACCGCCGCCCGGTCCAGCGTAATCCTATCCACCGGAACCGTCACGGTAACCGTGCAGGTGGCCGATTTATCACCCGCCTTGGCCGTGATTACGGCCGTGCCGGATTCATACGCCCTCACCTCACCCCGCTGGTCTACATCCACCACCGAGGTGTTGCTGCTGGACCAAGTTACGGTTTTGTCTGTGGCGTTGTCCGGCTTAACCGTTGCCGTAAGCCTCTCGCTTTCTCCGCTAATCAAACTCAGGCTGGTTTGGTCCAGCGAAATGGACTCTACGGGAATTGCGCTCTTTTTTACGGTGACCTGGCAAGTGGCCGTCTTTTCTCCGGCCTTTGCCGTTATGGTGGCGGAGCCTTCCTTAATTGCGGTAACCTTTCCGTCCTCCACTGTGGCTATTGCCGGATTGGAACTACTCCACGTAACGGTCTTATCCGTGGCATCGGCAGGGCCCACGGTGGCGGTGAGCGTTATACTTTCATTCTCGGCCAATGTCACCGATGTCTGGTCCAGGCTGAGACTCTCTACCGGCACCGACACGGTAACCGTGCAAGAGGCCACTTTCCCACTTGCCATGGCGGTAATAACGGTGGTGCCGCCTGATAGTGCCGTCACCTTACCGTCCCCGTCCACGCTGGCCACCGAGGCATCCCGGCTGTCCCAAATGATGGTTTTGTTTGTTGCATCGGCCGGTTTAACCGTTGCTATAAGCGTTTCACTCGCTCCCTTAGCCAAAGACAGCTCCGTCTTGTTCAGTTCTACGGAGGAGACTTCCACTACTTTCTTGCTCACGGTTACCTTGCAGGAAGCCTTCTTTCCTCCGGCGGAAGCGGTGATTTCCGTACTTCCCTCCGCGACGGCCGTTACAAGTCCTCCGTTGGAAACGGTAGCCACGGAAGGATTGGCCGATGACCAGAGGATATTTTTATCGGTGGCATCGGACGGAATAACGGTAGCTGTAATCTGTACCGTCTCACCAATGACCAATTCTGCGGAAGGCCGACTGATGGTGACCGACGATACCGGAACATCCAGCTCCTGCCCTCCACAGGCTGCAAAAAGCCCGAGCAGGGAAAATAGGGAAGAAAATTGAAGGATTCGCTTAATCATCATTCCGGAACCTTAATGGTGTCCCCGTGTTCCTGGGCCACGGTCTGTTTCCAGAGATCCGTGTAGCCCGGCCATTCCACGCTTTCCGGAATGCCTTCCGAGTGTTCCGAATGCTTGAAGGAACCATCCTCGTTCTGGGGCTTCACATTGCCGTCCATGAACTTGACAAGCAGTTCTTCTTCCAGTTTAACCCAGGCCTGGAACTGATTCTGGGCGGTTTTCACGGTATAGTCCGTAATGTATTTGACCACCTTCTCAAAGGGTTTGCGGGAAATCATCACATCCCCCTTGGAGGAAAGCTTCTTCTGCATCTTTACCGCCACCTCGTTGTACATGACCACGGCCATGCTGTCCACGGAATGGGTCTTGCGGTACATCTGGTCCAGCTCAAAGGCATCGGCCCGTTCCCGCACATAGGGAGCCATTACGTTATACATCTTGTAGCAGGCGTTGGAGATGCGGTTGTTCATCCAGAAGGAAGACGTTGCCGAATAATGCAGCAGGTCTCCGTTGCCCTGGCGGAAGCACTCCGGCACCTTGGTGATGCTGGTGTAGATGGGGGTGAGGTAAGAGGTGGCAGCGTCGTCCGTGCCGAACCAAAGGATGCCGCCTACCACGTCCGGGACGTAGTTGCGGGCCTGGCCCACCATCCAGAAACCGGTCTGCTGGGTGGCGATGGCGCGCTCATTCACATAGCTCCGGCCTTCCACCTCAAATTCCATGGGCCTCCAGCGGTACGGGAGGGCGTTTCCACCGGCGCCGATGTCCTGGGTCATATCCATGGGGGTACCCTCAAAATGGTCCCGCATCACATCGGCCACATCCTTGACGCTGATCTTCTTGCGAGGATATACAAACAGCGGGAAGTCGTTCTCCAGATTCTCGCCCATCACGTAATCCAGGAAGGTGAAAGCATCCCGGGTGACGGCGTTGCCGTTCTCGTCGTAATAGGAGAACCAGCCGTTGGTGAGGATGTTGAAGGCGCTCCAGGCGCGGGCGTCGCAGCCGCGGGCAGCCCCGAAGTCGATGGGGCAATACGCAGCCTTGAAGCTGAATTCACTGTCGGCCCCCTCGAAATAACCCTTGCGACGGGCGAAGGAAATCACGTCCGGTGCATACAGGCAGTTGTCCGGGTCGTTAAGCGGGAATTTGCCGATACGGGCCTGGTTGGCATGGGCGCAGATGGCACCGTCCGGCACCCTGCGGGCCACCCAAACGATGCCCTTGTTCATGTTCACGCCGTTGCGCATATTCATGCCCTTGCCCACCAGCTCCATGATCCAGGCCTCGTTCTTATCGGCAATGGAGAAGGTCTCTCCCTCCGACGCATAGCCGTACTCGTTGGCCAGGTTCACAATGATATCGATGGCTTCCCGGGCCGATTTGGCGCGCTGCAGGGTGATGTAGATGAGGGAACCGTAGTCGATTCCGCCCTTCTTGTCCTCCAGTTCCGCACGGCCGCCCCAGGTGGTTTCCGTAATGATTACCTGGTTCTCGTTCATGTTGCCCACGGTCTGATATGTGTGTTCCACCTGATCTATCTCTCCCAGATAGCGGTTGGTATCCCAGTCATAGATCTTGAGCACCTCTCCCGGTTTCCAGTCCCTGGCCGGATGGAAATACAGCTCCCCAAACAGATAATGGGAGTCGGCTGCATAAGACACCATAACGGAGCCGTCCATGCTGGCGCCACGGGATATGATTACATTGGTACAGGTGTTTCCTTGCTGGGCCGCAACCAGCGCGAGCAGGGCGGCCACAAAGGATTTGAGAAGGATATTTCTCATCATTTTTGTGGTTTTTCGATTTATTGCGTAATTTTGTCCTTCGACATCAATTTGCAAATTTATGAAATTTTATCGTTTAATACATCTTGCGGCGGCCGTATTCCTGTCAATTTTTGCCGGGCGCGCCCAAAATCAGCAAGTCACACCGGAACAGCGGGAAAAGCAGATGCTGGAAGCCGTGGACAAGGAGACGGAACGCCTTAAGAACCTCCTGGACCTGGAATACTGGCAGGAGTTTTATGTTGATTCCATCCTCACGCACGACTATGCCGCCCTTACCAAGGAACTGGAAGATATGGCAAAGGCCAAGGTGGAGAACACGGACCTGTACCAAAGCGTGCAGGACAAATGGATGCAGCAAATTGCCGACAGTTTGCAGAAAATCTTCACCGAAGAGCAGTGGAAGCAGTACATGAAATCCGGCGGGCAGCGCGCCCAGCGGGACCGGGACAAGCGGCGTGAAAAGGCCGCCAAGGCATCCGCAGATAGGAAAAAATAGTTATCTTTGCACCCACTATGAAAGAAGCGATTGATAAAATATTCAAAGAACTCCAGGAGCTGAAGGCTTCCACCGCCAAAGAGGCCGAAGAAGCCCGTGTGCGTTTCCTGGGAAAGAAGGGTGAAATTACGGCCCTCATGGAGGAATTCCGCACCGTAGCGCCGGAACTCAAACGGGAATATGGCCAAAAGCTCAACGAGTTAAAGAAGGCCGCCGCCGCCCGCATTGAGGAACTCAAGGCCGCCGTGGAGGAAGCCGCCGTATCCCTGGCCCCCAAGGAGGACCTCACTATGCCGGGAGACTCCTTCCCGCTGGGAAGCCGCCATCCCGTTTCCATCGTGCGCCAGCAGATTGTGGACATCTTCCGCAAATTTGGTTACGATGTGGCGGAAGGACCTGAAATTGAGGACGATTATCATGTGTTCGAAGCCCTTAACTTCCCGCCCAACCACCCGGCCCGAGAAATGCAGGATACCTTCTTTGTGAGTACCGGACATCTGAATCCGCTGCTGCTCCGCACCCACACCTCCTCCGTGCAGGTTCGCACCATGGAAAAGCAGCCGCTGCCCATCCGCGTAGTGTGCCCCGGCCGAGTTTTCCGCAACGAGGCCATATCGGCCCGTGCCCACTGCATCTTCCATCAGGTGGAGGGCCTTTATATTGATAAGGACGTTACTTTTGCCGATCTTAAGCAGGCCATCCTCCTTTTTGCACGGGAGATGTTCGGCCCGGAGACGGAAATCCGCATGCGCCCCAGCTACTTCCCCTTCACGGAGCCTTCGGCCGAAGTGGACGTAAGCTGCAACATCTGCCACGGCAAGGGCTGCAACATCTGCAAAGGCACCGGCTGGCTGGAAATCATGGGCTGCGGCATGGTAGATCCCAACGTGCTCAAGGCCTCCGGCATAGATCCTTCGGAGTACACTGGTTTCGCCTTCGGCATGGGCGTGGAACGCATAGCCATGCTCAAGTGGCAGGTGAACGACCTGCGGCACTACTTCGAGAACGACATGCGGTTCCTGCAGGAATTCGCCACCGCAACGGAAGTGTAAATCTATTGATTTCCAACACATTAAAGAATTCTCCCTGTGACCAAAATCACAGGGAGAATCTTTTAATACGCTGATTATCAGCCTAGAATATGAAGCTTACCTTGTGCAGGATGGAGGGATGCTCGTCTCCGCAGTCATCGGCCACCCAGATGCAGCCGTGAGCGCGGTCCACGCACACCGATTCCGGATTTTCCTTGGCAATGCCGCTAAGGTCATATGTGGCCAGGAGCTCCGTGGCTTCCCCGTTAAAAAGATACAGCGTAAAAGGCTTCATATCAGGCACTTCCCGGGAGTACTTGTTGGAGTCCATCACCCAGAGGTAATCTCCTTCGGGATCATAGCACAGATCGGCAATTTCCGAAAGGGTGGGGGCAACGTCCCTGAGGCTCCGCGTGTCTGCCAGCTTGCGGCCGTCCACGGAATACTTCCACAGCATGGCCTTGGTCTGGGCGCCCAGATACAGGTCTCCCTTGTACCAGGTGATGCCCTCAATGCCGTCGTTGCGTAACCTGGCGGCTTCTTCTACCTGCACTACGGTTTCCTTTTCGTTATAATCCGGAGGCGTCATCTTATATACCCGGTATGGCTCTACGTCCAGATACAGGTCCCCGGTGGCAGGGTCCATGGTGATGCCTTCCAGATCGGCCTTGTGATACCAGTGGTTCTCAAAAGTGCCGTCGAAGTTGATCTTGTACAAATTGCCGTTGTCCCCGACGCCCCAGAGGAAGTCCTTGTCCTTGCTCAGGCACAGGCCGGAGAGTTCCACCACAAAGTTCTTATCGGCCTTCTGCAGCTGCTTGGACCATTCCAACTGCCCCATAACGGGAAGGCGCTGCACCTGCGTCTTGCGCGAGGCGCCGCAAGCAGAGAGCAGCAGGACCGCCGCCGCAAACATGAGTGCTGTGTAGAGTTTTTTCATACTTGCCGATTATGATAGGCAAATTTACGAATTGTTTGCCGATAATAAAAGCCTACCGCACCACCACTTCGCCGCCGGCCACATCCACATGGACGGTGGTGTCCTTGCGGATGGTGCCATCCAGGAGGTTCTTGGCCAGCAGGTTCACCAGTTCGCGCTGGATGAGGCGCTTCACGGGACGGGCGCCGTAGGACGGGTCGTAGCCGTGCTCCACAATGTGGTCCTCGAAGGCCGGGGTGAACTCCACGGTGATGCCGCTTTCGGAGAGTTTTCGCTGCAGCTCGTGCTCCTGAATGTGGAGGATTTCACGGATATCGGCCTTGGTGAGCGGGTCGAACATGATAATCTCGTCAATACGGTTGAGGAACTCCGGACGCACCGTAAGCTTCAGTACGTCAAGCACTTTCTTGGAGCACTCGTCCAGCAGGGAGCGGCGCGTGGCTATGGCCTGCGCGTCCAGACCGTTCACTTCCGGCAGGCGTTCCATGTAGCTCTGGATGATATCGGCCCCGGCGTTGGAGGTCATGATGAGGATGGTGTTTTTGAAGTCCACCGTACGGCCCTTGTTGTCCGTGAGCCGGCCGTCGTCCAGCACCTGCAAAAGCACGTTGAAAACGTCCGGGTGGGCCTTTTCAATCTCGTCCAGCAGGACAACGCTATACGGTTTGCGGCGAACGGCTTCGGTGAGCTGGCCACCCTCGTCGTAACCCACGTATCCCGGAGGCGCACCCACAAGCCGGCTCACGGTGTGCCGCTCCTGGTACTCGGACATATCTATACGCGTCATCATGTTCTCGTCATTGAACAGGAATTCGGCCAAGGCCTTTGCGAGCTCGGTTTTGCCCACTCCGGTGGTGCCCATGAAAAGGAAGCTGCCGATGGGGCGTTTTTCGTTGCTAAGGCCTGCGCGGCTGCGGCGTACGGCGTCCGAAACGGCCTTGATGGCCTCGTCTTGGCCCACCACCCGCTTGTGCAGTTCGGTTTCCATGCGGAGCAGCTTTTCCTTCTCGCTCTCCAGCATCCGCTTCACCGGGATGCCGGTCCACTTAGCCACAACCTCGGCAATATCTTCCGGAGTAACCGCTTCTGTTACAAGCGGTTCCTTAATTGATTCCGCCTTGGCAGTGAGCTCGTCTATACGCTTCTGGGTGGCAGCTATTTTACCGTAGCGGATTTCGGCCACCTTGGCGTAGTCGCCGTTGCGTTCGGCCGTCTTGGCCTGGAGGCTCAGATCCTCCATCTCCTGCCGGGCCGTCTGCAGGCCGCCCAGGATGTCCTTTTCCTCGTTCCAGCGCTTCATGAGCACTTCGCGCCGGGCCTGCAGGTCCTTGAGCTCTGCCTCCAGCTTGTCCTTTTTGGCCGATGCGCCTTCACGCTTAATGGCCTCACGCTCAATTTCTTTCTGGCGGATGGCGGAGTTGAGCTCGTCGATGGGCTCCGGCACGGAATTCATCTCCAGCCTTAACTTGGACGCAGCCTCGTCCACCAGGTCGATGGCCTTGTCCGGCAGGAACCGGCTGGTAATGTAGCGGTGACTCAAGTTCACAGCGGCAATGAGGGCGTCATCCTCGATGCGCACCTTGTGGTGGTTCTCATAACGCTCCTTCAGACCACGCAGGATGGCAATGCTTTCCGCCGGGGACGGCTCGTCAATCATCACCATCTGGAATCGGCGCTCCAGGGCCTTATCGGCCTCAAAATACTTCTGATATTCGTCCAGCGTGGTAGAGCCGATGGTGCGCAGTTCGCCCCTGGCCAGTGCAGGCTTGAGGATGTTGGAAGCGTCCATGGCGCCGGAACTACGGCCCGCGCCCACCAGGGTGTGGATTTCATCGATGAAGAGGATTATCTCACCGGCGCTGTCCACCACTTCCTTCACAACGCCCTTAAGTCGCTCTTCAAACTCACCTTGATATTTAGCGCCCGCGATAAGCGCGCCCATGTCCAGGGAATATACTTTCTTGGATTTGAGGTTCTCCGGTACCTGCCCATTTACGATATTCTGGGCAATGCCCTCGCTGATAGCGGTTTTACCCACACCCGGTTCGCCCACCAGGATGGGGTTGTTCTTGGTGCGCCGGGAAAGGATCTGCAGCACACGCCTTATCTCGTCGTCCCGGCCGATAACCGGGTCCAGCTTGCCTTGCGACGCCCTCTCGTTGAGGTTGATAGCAAAGCGTTCCAGAAAACTGTTGTTATTGTTGTTGTCCATAATCTTGATCTCCTTTGCCTTCCGGTACATCAATCTCCGTTCCTTTCCCCCGGCACTGACAAAATGGCAGATGGGTACAAAAAAACCTCCTTCATCCACAAAAATGACCTATATCGTGGATGGAGGAGGTTAAGATCTTCGGATTTCCTACTTGGAGTAGTCCTTCAGGGCTTTTTCCACCTCTTTCTGGACCTCGGGATCCGAGAGGGCCTTTTCGGCGTCATCTATGATTTCGTCAAAGGTCTTTTCCATGGCCTTGTACATCTTTACGGAGTAGCCCAGCTTCTCGTCGTTCTTCTCCAGGAGGTTGATTTCGCAGCGGCGAAGCACACCGTCCTTCTTGAAGGTCCAGCCGTAGTCGCCCATATAGATTTCAATGCCCAGGATCTTGGTGCCTTTGCCATCCTCGATCATCTGCTCCAGGTCCTTTTCGGTGAAGGCCTTTTCCTTGTCGCTGGTGTCTTCGAAGCCGTACATGTTGATGCCGTTATCGGCCACTTTCTTGGTTAGGGCATAGATGCGGCGCACGTTGTTCTCGTGGTCTTCCTTGGTGTAGCTGCCGCCGTCCTGGATCTTGAAGTTGGCCAGGGCGTCATGCTCGTCGCCAAAGTAGGTGTACTGGCTGGTTTCGTTGAGAGCATATTCGGGAGCCAGGTCCTTGAGCTTGATGCCGCTGAATTTCTGGAAATAGAAATCGGCCGCTTCTTTGGAGTAGCTTTCGCCTTCGAATTTCTCCTTGATAATATTCTCGGCCACCTTGTTCAGGTCCACTTCTCCGTCTTTCTTGGCTTTTTTGTTGGAGTTTCCGCCGCAGCCCGCCACCAGCAGGACCACAGCCATGCACGTAAGTGCTGTGAAGATTCTTTTCATGGGGATTCTTGGTTTAGTTTGGCCAAAGATACGCATTTTTCCAATAACGTGGATGGCGCGAAGCACATATAGCAAATAATTTGTAACTTTGCAGGACTATGGATTTACAGGCCCTAAAGAATAAATACGATATCATTGGGAACGACCCGGTGCTCAACGACGCCCTGGAAACGGCGGTGAAGTTTGCACCCACGGGCCTGAGTGTGCTCATCCAGGGGGAGAGCGGCGTGGGTAAGGAAAGCGTAGCGCGTATCATCCATCAGTATTCCCAGCGCCGTCAGGGGCCGTTTTTCGTGGTGAACTGCGGCGCCCTGCCCAAGGAACTGGTGAATTCGGAACTCTTCGGCCATGTGAAGGGGTCGTTCACCGGCGCCACGGACAACCGGAAAGGCTATTTTGAGGATGCCGACGGCGGTACGCTGTTCCTGGACGAGATTGCCGAACTGCCGGCCGAGACGCAGGCCCTGCTGCTCCGCGTGCTGCAGAGCGGAGAATTCCGCAAGGTGGGTTCCAATAAGGTGGAACACACGGACGTGCGCGTAGTGGCTGCCACCAACGTGCAGCTGTACGAGGCGGTAAAACGCGGCAAATTCCGCGAAGACCTGTACTTCCGCCTGTCGGCCGCCCAGATCCGCATCCCGCCGCTCCGGGAACGGAAGGGAGACATCTACCTGCTGTTCCGCAAGTTCACGTCGGACTTCTCGGAGGTGTACGGCATGTGCAAGATATCGCTGCGTCCGGATGCCATCCATCTGCTGGAGCATTACCGCTGGCCGGGCAACATCCGCCAGCTGCAGGGCTTTACCCAGTCCCTTACGGCCCAGCTTTCCACCAAGGTTACGCCCACCCTGCAGCGCATCGAACTGTCGGCCGCAGACCTGGAACCCTTCATTCCCCGGGAGGAAGGTGAACCCATACCCATGCTCTACGAGGGACCGCAGCCTTCATCGGCCTTTAATACCGATGAGCGCCAGGCCATCTTCAAAGCCATCTTCGACCTTAAGCAGGAGGTGGACGCCCTCAAGGCGCGCATAGACCGCCGGGAGCTTCCGCCGCCTCCGGCCGGCAGGCCCCTGGAAGAGGCGCAGGAGGCCGAATGGCAGGGAGAGGAGACTTTCCCCCAGGACAAGCCCATCTTCCATGTGGAAACGCCCGCACAGGAGTCCCAGGCCCATACGCTGTCCCTCCGCAAGTCGGAGGAGGAGCTCATCCGCGCCGCACTGGAGAAACACGAAGGCAACCGCAAGAAGGCGGCCGAAGAACTGGGCATGAGCGAACGTACGCTTTACCGTAAACTACCTCCGGAATTCCGCAAGAAATGAAACGAGCGTTTGTAATACTGGCCGTTGCCCTTGCGGCGGTTTCCTGTGGAATTTATTCTTTCACAGGTACTTCCATTCAGCCGGATGTGAACACCATCACCATTCCGTATGTGGAGAACAAGGCCGTCCGCATCAATCCTTCCCTGTCCAACGACCTAACGGAAGCCCTGCAGGAAAAGTTCCGCAAGCTCACCCGCCTGGAGCAGGTGGATGTAGACGGAGACCTGGAACTGGTGTGCGAAATAACGGGCTATGACGTAAAGGCTACCGCCATAACGGCCGAGGAGCAAGCCGCCCAGAACCGCCTTACCGTACAGGTTAAGATAGAGTTCTCCAACCGGAAATATCCGGAGGACGATGAGAGTAACTCCTTCAGCGCGTACGAGGATTTTGACGACACCATGTCACTGGATGCCATGGAGGGCGGGCTGTGCGAAGCCATCAT
>JAIKYL010000039.1 GCA_024683255.1 Bacteroidales bacterium
CTCTATCCCGAGGGTGTGGACACCATCAGCAAGCTCTATGAGGTTGCCGGCGGAGAAGCTGCCACCGTGGGCACTACCGTGGATCCTTCCGTAGTGGCCGCCAATCCCACCATGATGACCGTCATCAGCGCCCTGGCGCTCGTTACCAACGTCATCGCCATCTGCTACATCATCGCCGTGTCCAAGAAGCGCCACATCAACCCGTACAAGGAAGATGTCTTCGTGGACCAGAAGTACTACAAGGACTCCATGGCCCGTGCCGATGTGAGCTAGCCGGCGTTTTGCTATTAATGAAAAAACCGTCCTTTCCGGACGGTTTTTTCATTTTCTCGCAATCTTGGTCACGTTTTGGGCCGTTTTCATGACTTAGCTCGTCAGTAACGACAATCTTGGTCACGTTTTGGGGCAAAAACGTGACTTAGACGGTAGAAGTGGGGGCCAATCGGCCGAAAATTATATGAGACTCACCAGCAGGTAGAGGAAATGGGCGATGATGCCGGCGCAGAGGCCCGCTATGGCGTGAGCGCCCAGGGCCTTGGAAATGCCCTTGCGGAAGCCCAGGGAGTCGAACATGGCGGTGTGGGTGGAGAGGAAGCCGCTCCAGCACATGCCGATGGCGGTGAAGACGGCCACGGCGTTGCCGTCCAGGATGCCGGCGGCGTTAAAGGTGGGCAGAAGGCCCAGAGCAGCGCCCACGGCACCGAGGGCTGTCATGGGGAAGGCGATGAGTTCCATGCTGCTGAAGCCGAAGAGCCATTCAAACAGCCAGTGCACCTTGCCGGCCAGCCAGGGCAGCACCGGAACGCCCTGCGAAGAGGCGCCGGTATAGCCTTCCGGACCCGGGCCGAAGGTGAGCAGGATCACGATGGTGGTGATGATGAGAACGCCCGGAATAATTTGCAGACCCAGCTCTACACCGTTCTTGCCGCCGTCCAGGATGGCGTTGAGAAAACGCATGAAAATGCCGTCCTTCTGCTCCTTATCCTCTTCCTTAATCTCTTCTTCCACAGGCGTTTCCGCCGCTATCGGCGTATCCAGCTGCGGCCAGGTCTTCAGGAGCGAGCGCTGCATCAGGCGGGTAGAGATGATGGAACCGCAGACGGCCCCAACCAGGCCCACGAGGGCTCCGGCCGTCTGGCCGTAGCTCATCATGGTGATGATGACCACGAAGCCCATGCCGAAAGCCGTGCCGAAGTTGGTGAGGGAATAGAGCTGGTATTTCTTGAAATACGAGGCGAACGTACGGTCTTTGCTGAGGGCGATGATGGCGGGGTTGTCCGACAGGAACGTCATCACGCCGCCCAGGGCCGCCACGCCGGGCAGATTATACAGCGGCTTCATCAAAGGCCGAAGGAGCTTCTCCAGCAGCGTAACCACGCCGAACTCCACAAAGAGTTTGGACAGGGCACCCGTGATAACGGTAATGCCCATGAGGAAGAACACCGTATTGAGCAGCAGGTCGTGCGCGGTGTTCATAATGGTCTTGAGGAGGTTCTCGCTGCCCATCCGGCTGCCCAAAGCCCAACAGCAAAGGAGGAGGACGGTGAGGAAAACCACCGCCTCCACCAGGCTTCTGTTTTTGATTTTCAACTTTTTGCCCATGGCCGACTTTCAATTCGGCACTAAGTTACGGCAAAATGTTGAAATAAGCAATTATTTGAGGTATGCGTCGTTCACCACTTTCTGGCTGCGGGCAATGAAGTCGGAGAGGGCTTTGCCCTTTAGCATGCCGTTGGCCAGGAGGGCCAGGTCCACAATCTGGTGCAGCATCTCACAGCCATCGGCATAAGTCTTAAGCTCGGCCTTGTGCTCGTCGGACTTTACGTCGCCCGTGGGCTTGGCACCAACGATCTTGGCCACCAGCGGGTTCTCCAGGTTCACGGTGATGTTGTAGCTCTCCGGCATGGAGCCGTAGAAGTTCATTCCGCCGCCCAGGGCGCTCATTTCCCTGTATCGGCGCATGAATTCGTTCTGGGTGATGAGGATGGGCGCGGCGTTCTCTCCCAGATTGTCGCCCTGCACAAAGTAGTCGTTGCCCTCCGGCAGCACGGCCTTGAAGAGGTTCTCCAAGTCGTAACGCTCGTCTTCCTTCATCTCCGGCTTCACCTTGTCCTCCTTGGGGATGAGGTTCTCCACGGCGTCCGAATCCACGCGGGCAAAACGGGTGTCCGTGAGTTTCTGCTCCAGCAGGTTCACATAGTGGGAGTCCAGCTCGCAGTCCATCAGGAGCACGTCGTAGCCCTTGTTCTTGGCCGCTTCAATGTACGCGTACTGGTCCTCCACGTTGGTGGCATAGAGGTATACCAGCTTCTTGTCTTTATCCGTTTGAGCGCTCTCCACGGCCGATTTGTACTCGTCGAAGGAGAAGTACTTGCCGTCCGTGTTCTTGAAGAGGGCGAACTTGAGCGCCCGCTCGCAGAACTTCTCGTCGGAGAGCATGCCGTATTCTATGAAGAGCTTCAGATTGTCCCACTTGGCCTCCAGCTGGGCACGCTCGTCCTTGAAGATACCTTCCAGACGGTCGGCCACCTTCTTGGTGATGTAAGTGGAGATCTTCTTTACGGCTGCGTCGCTCTGCAGATAGGAACGGCTAACGTTAAGCGGGATGTCCGGGGAGTCGATTACACCGTGCAGCAGCGTCATGAAATCCGGCACGATGTTGTCCACATGGTCCGTCACAAACATCTGGTTGCAGTACAGGGAAATCTTGTTCCGCTCAATGGCCACGCGGTCCTTGAGCTTGGGGAAATACAGGATACCGGTGAGGTTGAAGGGGTAATCCACGTTCAGATGGATGTAGAACAGCGGCTCCTCGTTCATGGGGTACAGCGTGCGGTAGAAATTGAGGTAATCCTCTTCCTTGAGCTCGCTGGGCGCCTTTGTCCAGAGCGGTTCCACGGCGTTGATAATCTTGTCCTTATCCGTATCCACGTACTTGCCGTCCTTCCATTCCTGCTCCTTGCCGAAGACAATGGGAACGGGCATGAACTTGCAGTATTTCTGGAGGAGGCCCTCGATGCGGGACTTCTCTGCATACTCGGCCGAATCGTCATCCAGGTACAGGGTTATCACGGTGCCCCTGTCGGCCTTTTCAATCTCTTCCATCTCATAGGCCGGGGAGCCGTCGCAGCTCCATTTCACGGCCTTTGAGCCCTCCTTCCAGGAAAGGGTCTCGATGGTAACCTTCTTTGCCACCATGAAGGCGCTGTAAAAGCCCAGGCCGAAGTGGCCGATGATATTCTGGATCTGGTCCTTGTACTTCTCCAGGAACTCTCCGGCGCTGGAGAAGGCAATCTGGTTGATGTACTTGTCCACCTCATCGGCCGTCATGCCGATACCGTTATCGATGACCTTGAGGGTCTTCTCCTTGGGATCCAGTTCCAGGTGCACCTGCAGGTCCCCCAGCTCTTCCTTGCAGTCTCCGGAGGCCGCCAGGGCCTTCATTTTCTGCGTTGCGTCCACGGCGTTGGCCACCAGTTCCCTAAGGAAAATCTCATGGTCGCTGTACAAAAACTGCTTGATCACCGGGAAGATGTTCTCGGTGGTTACACCAATCTGACCTTTAGTTTGCTTTGCCATAGTATATATTGTTTTATTTCTTTTCCGCCGGGAATTCAGTCAAATTATAAGCCAGGGCCTTTCCTGCTGACAAATTGGCAGAGGTACTTGACAATAATAATGAAAAACCTTATCTTTGAGGAGAGTAAAACGAACTGCCATGAAAGCGCTCAATATTAACAGGTTCCTGGCCGTCCTCGCAGGGCTCCTCCTTGGGACTTTCGGCCTTTATGCCCAGACGGATTCCGTCCGGCTGGGATACACCGTCCGGGGCAACGTGGTAGATGCCCTTTCCGGAAAGGTGCTGGAGTCCGTCCACGTGTCCATCCCGGAACGGCATTATGCAACCGTTACCAATGCAGACGGAGATTTTGTTATCAAGAGCGATAGCCGCATCGGTACCCTGGTCTTTTCCTATGTGGGCTATAAAACCGTCTATCAGCGCGTTGGGGACGGAGATATGAAGGTGAGAATGACCCCGGAGACGCTCCAACTGGCTGAAGCCATGATCATATCGGCCGATCCGCTGGAGGTGGTCCGCTCGGCCATCTACAAGATTCCGGAGAACTACAGTTCCAAGCCGGAACTGCTGGAGTGCTTCTATCGGGAGACCATCCGCAAGGGTTCGCGCTACACGTACATTTCGGAGGCTGTGGCGCGCATGTATAAGAATTCCTACAAGGGAAGCCTGGCGGCCGACAGGACGGCGCTGGAAAAGAGCCGCGTGCTCCTTAGCCAGCGGAAGCGGGATACCCTCAGCATCAAGGTGCAGGGCGGTCCCACGCTGGCCATGACCTTCGACCTGGTTAAGAACCGGGACCTGCTCCTCAACGAGAGGGACATGGACAATTATTACTTCGAGATGGAAACGCCCACCTACATTGAGGACAGGCCTCAGTTCGTGATAAGCATCCATCCCGTCAGAGCCCAGGACCATGAATATGCCATGTATTCCGGTACGCTTTACATAGACACGGAATGGCTTTCCTTCACCCGGATAGAACTGTCCCTGGACGTAAGTGACAAGGCCAAGGCCACCCGTATGATGCTGGTTAGAAAGCCCCTCACCCTGCGCTTTACGCCCCGGGAAGTCTCTCTGCTGGTCACCTACCGGAAAGGAGAGGACGGCAAATTCCGCCTGGGCTATTTCCGCTCCACCATGCGCTTTGGCTGCGACTGGAGAAGACGTCTCTTCCAGACCAATTACACCGCAGTGAATGAACTGGTTATCACAGACTTGCGGGAACCGGCCACGCCCATTGACCGCAAGGATATCTTCCGGACAAGCGACATAATGAACGACAAGGCCACAGAATTCCTGGATCCGGATTTCTGGGAGGACTACAATATAATTGAACCGTCCGAAAGCTTGGAACACGCTATCGGACGGCTAAAAAAGCAGATTAAATAATAATCCATGAAAAAGATTCCGTTTCTCTTATGCCTCATTCTGACGGCATTAGTTTCCTGTTCCCAATCCGCCACTCCCTCCAGCCGGGAGATGGTCCTGTGGTACGATGAACCCGCCGGCGAAGTGTGGCTGGACGGCCTTTTCATCGGCAACGGTTACATGGGCGGCAATGTGTTTGGAAGGGTTGAAAATGAGCGGATTGCGCTCAACGAATCCACTTTCTGGTCCGGTCGGCCCCACGACTACAACGATCCGGAGGCCCACAACTACTATGACCAGATCAAGCAGCTCATGTATGAGAAAAAGTACAAGGAGGCGGAGAAACTGGTGGATGAACATTTCTACGGAAAACCCGCCAACCAGCAGACCTATGTGCCGGTGGGAGACCTGCTGCTGGATTTCCAGAAAGGAGAAGAAGTTAAGGACTACTACCGGGAACTGGACATGGAAACGGGCATAGTGACGGTGCACTATACCCAGGACGGCGTAAAGATGACCCGCGAGGTGTTCATGTCCTATCCGGACCATGTGATGGTAATGAAGGTATCGGCCGATAAACCCGGCAGCGTGAATGTGGAAGCCAGGCTCCAGAGCCCCTTCCGGCGGAAGATTGCCGCTCAGGGGAACCGCCTCACCATGAACGGCACCTGGAGCTATCTCCCCACCCGCATCTTCGACCTCATTGCCAAGGTGGAAGGCGACGGAATGAGCTTCCAGACGGATGTGGTGGCCCTTCCGGAGAAGGGAAAGCTGGAGGCCACGGATTCCAGCCTGGTGGTTAGCGGCGCCAACTCCGTAACGTTCGTGCTCACCATAGCCACGGACTTTGTGAATTACAAGGACATCAGCGGAGATCCATCGGCCCGCTGCGAAAAGATTCTGGCCGATGTGAAGGGTAAGAATTATAAGCAGCTCAAAGCCACGCACCTGAAGGATTTCTCCGGCCTCATGAGCCGGGTGCACCTCACCGTGGGAGACGGCGCGGAGAATGCCAAGCCCACCAATGTGCGCGTTGCGGCCCTCAAGCAGGGAGAGCCGGATTCGGACCTGCAGGCCAAGCTCTTCCAGTTCGGCCGGTATATTACGGTTTCCAGCAGCCGGGAAGGCAGCGAACCCAGCAACCTCCAGGGCCGATGGAGCCAGGATCTCCTCCCCAACTGGGGCAGCAAATATACGCTCAACGTTAACACGGAAATGAACTATTGGCCCTCCGAGGTAACCAATCTCTCCGAATGCACCGCTCCCCTGTTCCACCTGCTGGAAGACCTGGCGGAGAACGGCGCGGAGACGGCCAGACTTTATTACGATGCCGACGGCTGGGTATCCCACCACAACACGGACCTCTGGAGAGGAACGGCGCCCGTGGACGCCGCCCGCTACGGCATGTGGCCGATGAGCGGCGTATGGCTCTGCCAGCACGTCTGGGAGCACTATCTGTTCACGGAAGACCTGGACTTCCTCCGGAAGTATTATCCCATCATGAAGGGAGCCGCAGAGTTCCTCCTGGACATCCTGGAGGAGAATCCCAACTACGGATACCTCACCATCCCCTTCTCCATGTCCCCGGAACAGGGCTATTTCATTGACGGCAATCCGGAAGAGATGTTCCTGGCACCTTCAACCACCATGGACAACGCCTTAATCCGTGACCTCTTCCCGCACCTCATTGAAGCATCCAAACTCCTGGGCGTGGACAGTGACTTCAGCGAAAAGCTGGCCGATGTCCTGGAGAAGATTCCGCCTTACATGATTGGCGAAAACGGCATGCTGCAAGGCTGGATTGAGGATTGGACCCGCGGACGGGAGAACCACAACTGGTCCGGCACCTTCGGCCTGTATCCTGGCAATTCCATCACCCTCAGGGGAACGCCGGAACTGGCCAAGGCCGTGGAAACCTGGCTGGAGCCGCGTCCGGTTACGGTTTTCTGGAACAGCGCCATTGACATCTGCCAGTGGGCCCGTCTGGAGAACGGAGAGAAGACGGACGAGATTCTCCGGAAGATCTTCATGACCCCTCCCGGCCGACGCCGTTTTGGCCCCAGCGGCTTTGGCAACAACCTGCATTTCTCCGGTTCCAACCAGTCGGACATCAACTTCGGCCTCACGGCTGCCATGGCGGAAAGCCTGCTGCAGAGCCATGCGGGAGAGATTTCCATCCTGCCTGCGCTTCCTGTAAGCTGGAAAGACGGCTCCGTGAGCGGCCTCAAAGCCCGGGGCGGCTATGAGGTTAGCATCAGCTGGGCCGATGGAAAGATGACCTCCTGCGAGATCAAATCCCTGCTGGGCCATCCGTTTACGGTCCGTTATGCCGGCAAGACCAAAGATTTCACTTTGGCCGCCGGTAAATCTGTTAAGCTGGGTCCGGAGCTTTAACGGCCTTATCGGCCAATAAGCTGTAAGAATTCGTTCCTTGTCCTGGCGTCCCGGAGGAAGGCGCCGGAGAAGGCCGATGTGGTGGTGATGGCGTTGGACTTCTGCACGCCGCGCATGGACATGCAGGTGTGCATGGCTTCAATGACCACGGCAACGCCCAGCGGCTTCAGAGATTCCTGGATGCAGTCCCGGATCTGTTCCGTGAGGCGCTCCTGCACCTGCAGGCGGCGGGCATAAGTCTCTACCACGCGGGCCACTTTGCTGAGGCCCGTGATTTTACCGTCCGGGATATACGCCACATGTGCCTTGCCGATGAAGGGCAGCATGTGATGCTCGCACAGGGAGAACAGTTCAATGTCCTTCACAATGACCATATGGTCGTACGGCTCCTCGAAGAGGGCGCTCTTCACAATTACCTCTCCGTCCTGGAAATAGCCCTGGGTGAGGAACTGCATGGCCTTGGCCACGCGTTCCGGAGTCTTCTGCAGGCCTTCCCGGTCCGTATCCTCTCCCAGCAGCTTAAGGATGGCCTTGATGTGCCCCGCAAGCTCCCGGGTGGTGTTTTCGTCGTATTCTTCAATCTTTCTGTATGCCATGGTCTGTTCTTTGTAGCGATGCCGCATTAAAAATAGTGTGCAAAATTAACGAAAAAAAATCATTCTATTGTTTTTTTTTCTATCTTTGCAGCCCCAAACGGAGGACGCTCCGTTAAAAGTCAAGATAAAAGCTTGATTATTAACAAGATTATTAACAATTAGAACACTATAGACTATGTATTGGACACTCGAACTTGCCAGCTCCCTGGACGATGCTCCGTGGCCGGCTACCAAAGAGGAACTCATCGACTACGCAACCCGCACCTGCGCTCCCGACGAGGTGATCGAGAATCTGGAAGAGCTGGACGATGATACGGAAATCTACGAATCCATCGAAGACATCTGGCCGGACTACCCCACCAAGGATGACTTTATGTGGAATGAGGAAGAATATTGATTTGATAATCAATAAGTTACAGATATAAGCTAAGGTTTTTGCCTTGGCTTTTTCTGTCTATTTACTTCCCCAAACACTTCCCATTTTTGGAGGGAATCATCCTGGAGAAGGAGGAGGAATAGTTAAGAATCGGATAAAAAGAGTATCTTTGAGCAGTTAATCGATAATTGGAATGGGAATCCAGAAACAATCAACTAAAAGAATAGCAAAGTTTATTGGGATTATCCTCCTGGTAATTGTTGTTCTATGTGTCACCATATCAATAACACCCACATTCGGCCGGCAGGTTCCTTTCAACGAGTGGGTTTGGAAGCATCATCCCGTTCATAAGGTTCGCTACTTTATGTCGGATGACCTTGTTGAGAAACTTAACACGGAAGAACCGACTATTGAGCAGGTGGCAGAACTGTTAGGTCATCAAATGATGGGAGGCCACCACATTCAAGTTGGTGACAGGTGGGTATCATACTTTTTAAGAACTCCTCCATTTCTTCTTATTGGACTTGATATGTATACACTAGATATTTGTTTTGAGGAGGATGGTTCGTTCATAAAAGCGAGTGTGAACTTCTCAGATTAAAGTCCCATTCTTATTGACAGAATCCTGAGCATACACTGGGGGAAGTAACTAAGATTTGTTATTGTCATTGCAAGCTATCCCAGCCAGTCTCAAACTATCCCTGTGACTATCCCAAGTTTGTGAATACAAGTGTAAATTGTTGATAATAAGCATTTTATCTCAAACTGCACTTTTTCTGGAATGAGGAAGAATATTAAGTCAATCAACTAACTGAAATACAATTACTTGAACAAGTTAAACGGCAGGACTTTTGGGTCCTGCCGTATTGTTTTTAGATATTAAATTATCACAAAAATCAAACTTTTTCAGGCCATTTTGGGGACCGATGGTGCTCTTCGAGTTGTAAGGAAGAAGAGTGGTTCTCGAAGTTGAAAGAGAGCCTTACCCGGACTTCTATATTGCAATCACTTTGGATGTAATCGGCATAGACCTTTCCCGTGACACTATATTCGCTATCATGATACACGAAGATGAATTGCCTGCCTTCATGGAAGAGGTCAGAAGACGCGCGCTGCTTGCATGTGACAACAAGCCTGAGTATGTACGGGCATTACGGGAGAGTCCGACTTGGTCCCGGTTCGGGAACGGTGAAATCGGTTACTGGAAGAACACTGGCTATCGGTACGATTTCTTTGAGAAGCCAAATGAGTTCAGGGAGTTGATGATGCAGAACATAATTGCCGCATACTTGTCGGATAGAAGACAAGGCTGTAGCAATCTTATAGACCATCTCCCTTTACTGACGTTCAAGAATGAGAATGTGGAAGGTGAGTATCTGCATTTCTATTGTATTGAGGATATTGTACAACGAAGATAAGGCCGGCAAAAGACTTCCTCATCATCTCGATTTTCATTGATAGTTGCCTATCTCACAGAAAAGTTGTAAATTGCGTTGCATTGTAACGCAACTTATTTGCAATGAAGAAGTATGTAATTAATAGGAATAACACCGAACAGTGGAAAGAAGATGTCAAGAAGTCCGTCATGTTCTATAATGATTGGTTCTTGGCATTTGCCCCCTCAACCTATATCAACGCACGTCAAGATGCCATCAACAGAGTGAACAATGCCTTCCAGAAAACGGATTGTTTTAATTTGTTGTCAACAGACATATTAAAGTCTGCGCCAGAAGCGATCACCATTCTACGGATGGCGACTACGCCCCCGTTAGCGAGAGACAGATTAGTGGGCCTTTCTGAAGTCCCAAAATCCTTGATTACATCGCTGGAGGACGGAAAACTACCTGCGAAGATGGCGGTATCTGCTCTGGATAAACACCTTAAGAGTATTATTGCTGTTATCAATAAGCTTTTAGATGTTGATATCATGCCTTGGTTAGCGGACAAATCTTCTCCTAAAGAGATAGATCGGCTTTTGGCAACTCATGTTATTGGCGACCGTGTTTGTGGTTCGCTATCTGACCCAATTATCCGCAATGAACAAGAGCGGAGACAGCTTAACAGCATCGCAAAGTATCTTACCGCCAAGGGTTATCAATTCGTGGAATCCAAATCCATCGAAGATTTCAGAAAGATGGAGAAGGGCTCCTTCTCCTTTCATCTTAACGTTCCCGTCACAATGGATAGAATTCAGACAGTGAATATGCCAATTGATGCTGTCATTATGCGACAGTCGGCTAATAAAGGGGATTATCCTGTCTTAATTGAATGTAAGTCGGCTGGTGATTTTACAAACACTAATAAACGCCGGAAAGAAGAAGCCACAAAAATTGAACAATTAAAAAACACATACGGAAAGAAAATCGAATTCATCTTGTTTCTCAGTGGCTATTTTGATAGTGGTTATTTGGGATACGAAGCCGCAGAAGGCATTGATTGGGTTTGGGAGCATAGGATAAGTGATTTACAGCGAGCTGGAGTATAATACAATGGATGAGATAGAGATTAGACGCAAAGCTTTGCAGGATAGCTTGGATGCGGGGAAGACCCAAAAGGAACGCAATATATTGGGTCAGTTCTCGACTCCATTCCCACTAGCATCTGATGTGATGCTTTATTTGCGTCGATTGATGGGGCGGGATGATATTTCGCTAATTGAACCCTCTATCGGAACCGGGGTTTTCTATTCAGCGTATAGGGATTTGTTTGTAGATAGTAAGGAGCGAGTCCTTGGATTTGAGATAGACCCGTATTACTTTAAACCGGCTCAGCAATTCTGGAATGGGACGAATTTGGAGATTAGGTGTGCAGATTTCCTATCCCAACAGCCAGATAGAAAATTTGACATGCTAGTCGCTAATCCTCCGTATGTGCGCCATCACCATATTGAGAGTACAGTTAAACAGCATTTAAAAGGAGAAGTCTTTCGAGAGTCAGGATTGAAGATTTCTGGATTGGCAGGGTTGTATTGCTACTTTATGATATTGTCCTCAAAGTGGCTAAAAGATGGTGGAGTTTCTTGTTGGCTTGTCCCTAGTGAATTTATGGATGTCAATTATGGCGTGGCTGTTAAACAGTTTCTTCTTCAAAATGTAGAACTGATTCATATTCACCGATTTGGTCTTAATGACTTGCAGTTTAGCGATGCTTTGGTAAGTTCTTGCGTCGTCGTATTTCGTAACCATAAACCATCTGATGGCCATCCAATCCGGTTTTCCTTGGGTGGGAGTATCAACAATCCGGAAACATGCAAATTATTAGATCGGAACCAGCTATCATCTAAAACAAAATGGACCAGTCTCTTTGGGAATGATGTCGTTTCTGATGTTTCCGGAGCCATATTAGGTGATTTTTTTACAGTTAAGCGGGGCGTTGCAACTGGTGATAATGACTTTTTTATATTGGATAAAGAAACAATTACCAAATACAGTATCCCGGCGAAATTCCTTCGCCCTCTTATACCCAGTCCTCGTTATATTAAGGGTAATCGAATAGATAGCGAAAATGGTTTACCCGTTGTCGATCGGCAACTCTTCCTTTTTTGTTGTAGTCTTCCAGAGGATATTCTGCGAAGGGAGTATCCGAAGGTGTGGGAGTATATCTGCGTAGGCTATGAGCGAGGTGTTCAAGGCGGTTATATTTGTAGCCGTCGATCTCCATGGTATTCCTGTGAAGAAAGAGAGCCTGCCTCCATTATTATGCCTTATATGGGGCGGTCTGAGACGAATAACCAGATGTTCCGTTTCATTCTTAATTCTTCTTCGGCGATCACGACTAATGTATATCTTTTGCTATATCCCAAACCGCAATATGTTCAATGTATGAGAGATGAAAGTGTACTATTGGATGTATGGCGTGAGTTAAACGCTATCCCTGCAGAAACCCTTTCCCGAAATGGCCGTTTTTATGGCGGTGGTTTGAGGAAAATAGAACCGAAGGAATTGATGAATACTCCGGTTAATGGCATAGCTTCATTATTAATTCCGCATACTTCGGGTTATCAGTTATCCTTATTTGATTAAGCAGTATTGTTTGTACTATACTTTTTCACTGGATAAAAACGCGATTCACCATATGGCCAGAGCATTAGATTTAGTAGTTAATACAGAGGATGTCTCTCTGATTATTAATGCTCGTCAGAGTAAGGTTTCTACAACTGACTTGATAAAGTACCTGTCTAATTATGAGCAGCTATTGAAGTCTATTAATTATGTGCTAAATGCCAAGTACTGTATTGGTTATGATATGGTACAAGTTGACATTGAAGGACTGAAAGAAGGGAGTTTTGAGATTAAATCTAAGATTAAGAAGTTCTCAGAAAAGACATTAGAAATCTTATTTGGCATTTTCCTTACGAAGATTCTTACAAATGATCCAACGCCTATTACTCTTAACATCAATGGCGATAATGTTGTTGTTAATGTTTCTGATATAAATACGGATAGAAGAGTTGTAGTTCAAAGAAGCAAGCTTGCTAGAACAGCAAATGATGACCAAGAAGTTGATGGGATTGCTATTGAACTGGAAAGAGAGGATGGTAAGCGAGAAAAAGTAGACATTACCCGAAATGAACTTAGTGGAATTATAGTTGATGAAGAGGACTTGTCCAACATGGAATCTAGTTGGGTGCACAATGTTACCATGGTAATAGTTGCGCCTGTCCTTGAAAGTGAACCAGCAAGTTGGAAAATCCGAATTGGAGACAAAAAATTTTCTGCGAGAATGACTGACGAGTCTTTTCTGGCATTAATGAATGAAGAAAAAATAGCATTTGGTAAAGGAGATACTATCGTTGCCGATTTAGAAACACAGATTACAACAAAAGAAGGGTCTACTCCAAGCGTCAAGCATTTTATTAGAAAGGTGCACAAGTATCCCCGCTATGGACAACCAAATAATCATACTTTATTTTAAGATCGCATACTTGAATTGAAACTCAAATGAGTAATATCGTTTTTAAGTCATTATTAGAAGTTGTTATGCCATGTTATGTTTCCGCCTATTTTAGCTTGTAGAAGTGTGAAATAAGTCATGCCAGATCTGGGGCCAGACCATAATAACGCTACCTAACCACTTGATAATCAGTCAGTATTCTTTTATTCGCAACCAATTTAACGAGGAAGAATATTAATGGCTTAACTACCTGAAAATAAGCAATTTAAGGACACTGAGGGCCAGGTACGGAAACAAAAGTGAACTCAAAAACAGACGCAATTCCGTGAGGGGGTCAAATTGACCCCCTCACGGCTTGCAAGGGTTTGGATATTTAGCTATTTTTGTAATGGCTACATTTGTTGTTATGTCTGATATAGAGAAAATACAGTTGTTTGAGGACCAGAAAATCCGGACAATATGGGTTGAGAGCGATGAGAAATGGTATTTCTCTATCAAAGATGTAGTCCTGATACTCGCCGATGCGAAGGATCCAAAAGATTACCTTTCCAAAATGAGGCGCCGCGAACCGGAACTTGCCAAAGGGTGGGGACAAATTGTCCACCCCCTTGTTGTACGCACCCCTGGAGGCCCTCAGAAAGATAATTTCGCTGTCTGAGCATGCCCGAGTTGCCGAGCGCGGCGAATCCGT
>JAIKYL010000040.1 GCA_024683255.1 Bacteroidales bacterium
GGGAAACTGCCGGAAAGACTGCCGCCGCTAAGGTGGCTGGACAGCGGGGATTACCATTACCTCAGCTGCCTGCTGGCCCGGCGGGAGAAGGAGCCTTTCCACCTGGTGCTTCTGGACAACCATCCGGACAACCAGGACCCGGCGTTTGACGGGGTGCTCAGTTGCGGCGGATGGGTGAAGGCCCTCCGGGAGCGGCAGCCCATGCTGCAGGAGGTGCTCACCATCGGCCCGGAAGGATGTCCGCAGGTGCTGGAGGATGCCTGGATAGAGGAAAGGAGGGGAGAGCGCGTGTACGTGTCGCTGGACAAGGATGTGATGGACCGCCCCTGGGCCCGCACGGACTGGAGCCAGGGGAACCATACGCTGGAGGAAGTGAAGGGATGGCTGGGGAGGCTTCTGGACGGACGCCTGGAAGTGGCGGCCGTGGACATTTGCGGAGAACTGGCTCCCGCCAAGGGCGCCACCCCGGAAGATTTGAATGTGAATTTGAAAACGAATAGGGATCTTCAGGAGTTTATCCTGAAAAGAATATGCCGATGAAGAAGTTACTGCTGTGGATATTGGCTCTGGTTTTCGTCGCATCCTGCGGTGGAAAGGCGGACGAGGGCGCTACAGCCAACCTGTCTCCCTACATAGAGGAAGACGGCCTGTGCCATCTGGCTTTCAAGGGGCTGGATATTACCCTGCGTCTTTATCCCGGAGATTTCTTCCTGATGGGAAAAACCTTCGACCAGGGCATCGTACGCAATCCTTCCATCCACGCCGTCCTTCAGGAAGGCTTTGCGCTGGGTACGGAGCCCGTGTCCCAGGAACTCTGGCAGGCCGTGATGGGCAATAATCCGTCGGCCCGGAAAAAAGACGGCGCACCGGTAACCCGCGTAAGCTGGGAAGATGCCGTCCGTTTCACAAAAAAGCTTTCCGGCAAAATGGGCCTGCCGTTCAGGCTGGTCACTGAGTCGGAATGGGAATATGCCGCCCGCACAGACAGCTCTGTCAAGGCCGATGTAAGGGAATGGTGCGCAGATTATTTTGCGGAGAAATTCAGGGACAGCCTGTACGTGAATCCCAAAGGCCCGTCCAACGGAGCCGGGCGCGTTGTCCGCGGCGGGCATTTCGCAAAGCCCTCAGACCGGGAAATGCTGTCCCAGTATGCCAAGGCGGCGGATATCGGCTTCCGGATTGCCATTTCCACCGGAGACCCCATTCCCCAGTATTATCTGGATATTATGGTGAATAACCGCCCGTCCCGGGAAACCATTACGCGTTTGGAGCCGGAGACATTTACGGTAAACGGTGTTTCCTTCCGGATGCTGCCGGTTCAGGGAGGGACTTTCCAGATGGGAGCCACCCCGGAGCAGGGAAAGCCTGCCCAGGCCGATGAATACCCGGTTCACCAGGTGAGCCTGGACAATTATATGATGGGGGAATTCGAGGTGACCAACGAGTTATGGGAAGCGGTTATGGGGGCCAGGCTACCCCAGTTTTTTGGAGACAAATACCCGGCCGGCAACGTGAGCTGGTATCATATCCAGCAGTTCATCCACAGACTCAACAGCCTTACGGGCAGGACTTTCCGTCTCCCTACAGAGGCCGAATGGGAATTCGCCGCCCGGGGAGGGGTAAAAAGCCACAATACAGCCTACTCTGGGGAAGCCTATCCCTGGTTTGAGCGGGTGTCCGTTTTCAGTACGGATAACCTCCAGCCCCGGCCGGTGGGCAGCTTGAAACCCAATGAGCTGGGCCTGTACGATATGTCCGGCAATGTGTGGGAATGGTGCCAGGATCTGTATGAGGAATATACGGAAGAGCCGCAGGTGAATCCCACGGGCCCCGCTTTCAAGGAGAACGGGAGAGACTTCCGGGTACTTCGCGGAGGAAGTGCGGCCTCCCGCTTTGACGATACCCGCATCACCAACCGCTATGAGAATCTTGCCAACCATTTCAAGTCCACTATGGGCTTCCGGCTGGCCTTGTAATGCTTGTAATGAATAACACGGATTAAAACCAAATATACAATTATGTCAGATTCAATCATCACAACGGAACTGCAGAAAACCTGCCTGTACGACGCCCATCTGGCCCTCAATGCCAAGATGAGCCCCTTTGCGGGATTCATGATGCCCATCCAGTACAGCTCCATCACCCAGGAGCACCTGGCCGTGAGGGAAAAGGTGGGTATGTTCGATGTGTCTCACATGGGAGAAATCTTTGTGAAAGGCCCGGAGGCCGAGGCTTTCATCAACCACATTTTCACCAACGATATCCGTGGATACGAACCCGGAAA
>JAIKYL010000046.1 GCA_024683255.1 Bacteroidales bacterium
AGTAACCAGGCCGAACATCCGCCGGCTCCGGCGCAGCATGAGCGTGGAGTTGGTGTGCATGTAGGTGAAGGAGATGAGCTCCCGGTCCATCCTTTCCCGGAAATCCTGCCGGTCCAGGCGGACGGTGTCTCCCGCAAACACAACATAATCCGGCACTCTTGGAGGAGTGGGATGCATGGCCGGTTGGGCAAAGAGAAGGGCCGGCACTAACAGCAGGATAAGAAGGAGGGTTCGTTTCATAAGGCGGCTTCGTATTGGTCCAGGGCTTCGGCCATGAGGGCTCTTCCGCGTTCCACGATTTCTTGGGCGTGGGTGTAGCCGTAGACACCGTGATAGGAATCAAAGGGAAGGCTTGCCAGCACATCCGGCGGGCAGGCCTCTATGCCCATGCGGGCGATGGTGCCGTTCATGATGCCGAAGCTGCGCTGGAGGATGGAGGCGAAGTTGTCGTCGGCCTTAACGGGCAGGCGTTCGCTGCGGCCGTCCATATCCAGGCGGAAGGCCTGCAGGTCCGTCTGGATGCGGGAAATCAGCGGGAGTCCGTCCCGGCCTTCCATCAGGGCGGCGCGGCTGTCCAGGAAGCCCTGGATTTCGGCCGCATCAATCTCGTTCACGTTGAACCCCACCAAGATGTCTCCAGGGGTGCGCTGTACCCGGTTCAGGGGAAAGGTATTCACCATACCGCCGTCCACCAGCGTGCGGCCCTTCCATTTCACGGGACGGAACATGGAGGGAATGGAGATGGAAGCCCGGATGGCGTCGAACAGGGGACCTTCCCGGAAAACCACTTCCTCACCGGTATAAAGGTCCGTGGCTACGGCCGTGAAAGGGATGGGAAGGTCTTCTATGCAGATGTCCGGTACCCGTTCCTTGATGGCTTTGATTACCTTGTCACCTTTTACCAGGTAGTTCTTGCTGAAGGAAAAGTCCATCAGGGCCATCACTTTAACCGGATCCAGCCCGTAGAGCCACTCCTTGAAGGCCTGCATCCCCCCGGCGGCGAAGATACCGCCCACCAGCGCACCGGCCGATGTGCCGGATACGGAGGTAATCTCATATCCCCGGGACTGGAGTTCTTCTATGGCGCCGATATAGGCGAATCCGCGCGGTCCGCCGCTGGCTAAAGCTAAGGCAACTTTTTTCATGTCTATCCCTAAATGTAGCTATACAAAGATAATCCTTTTTTTGCTAACTTTGCCCCCGCAAAGAGAGAGAACTATGAAAAAGATTTTGCTTCTTGTGGCCATCGTGGCCGTCCTTTCCGGCACTTTTGCCGTGAGCACCGCCTGCGGCAGCTCCCAGGCCAAGGGCCCGGATACGCTCCGTATCAACACTACGGACCTGGGTAAAGACGTCATCGGCTATAATGGCCCCACGCCGGTGGAGATTACCGTGGTCTCCGGTAACATCGTGGACATCAAGGCCCTTCCCAACATGGAAGGTCCCCATTACATGCAGGCCGTCCGTGACGGCGGGCTGCTCAAAAAGCTGGTGGGGAAGAGCGTGAAGGAAGCCAAGGACATTGAGCTGGATGCCGTTTCCGGTGCCACCTATACCTCCAACGCCCTTATCAAAAACATCCGCCTGGGCCTGGAAAAGGCCGAGTAAGCCCTAGCGGGCCGTATAATAGTCAATCATCCGCACGATGCTGCGGTAGCACACGGGGCAGAACTCCTCGCACTCGTTGATGCGCATGCGGCATTCCTGCACGGGCCTAAATACCCCTTTCATCTGATAGCCGGCGCCTTCATAGACGCCGACTTTTCTGTTCAGGCGGCCCTTCTGTTCCGGCGTAAGCGTGTTCCATATCCTGCGTACGTCCTGCTCCTGTTCTATCTGATCCACGGGAGTGGGAAGGGCGGAGTGGGGAGGCATCAGATCGGCCCATTTGGAGGTGAAGTCCACCAGCGTGGTGAGGTTGGGTTCCCAGGGCTCCGTATCGGCGGGATACATGGTTTCCGGGTTGTCTCCGTAGGCATATTCGTCTCCCAGGCCGCCGAAGGCATGGCCGAACTCATGCACCAGCACCGGCACGAAGGTGGCGTGGTCGCTGTTCATGATGGTAACGCTGTTGAAGATGCCTCCGCCTCCGTATTTGGCCGTGTTGGCCAGCACAATCACATGCTCGAAAGGTACCGTCCCTATAAGGTCGTACAGCGTCCAGATGGAAGAAGTGGTAAGATAACGGTCGCTGTAGAAAGTGTCGAAGTGGGAGCTTACGGCTGTCTCTTTCCATATGCCCTGTCCGGGAATGCTCACACCGCTGTCGGCCGACGGAGCAAAAACCGCCCGGAAGTTGAAGCGCCCCTTGTAGCTCTTGAAAGGTTCGTGGGAGAAAAGGGCATCGGCCGCCCGCCGGGCGTCGTGGAAGAACTTTTCGCGGTCTTTCAGGGCATATCCTTCCGATACCACCACAATGTCAATGGCTTCCTCCAATGCGCCGTTTTCCAGGATGGGGGCCAGCTGCAGGCCGTTATCGGCCGATTCCCGGATCAGGATGTCACTGGGATCCACCCGGTGCTTCAACTGGGAGGATACCTTTGCATGCGTATCGAAGAGCACCACCTCAATATCCACCGGATGCTGCGGGAAAGGCACCTGGAGGCAGTTCTCAAAGGCTTTCTGCACGTGAGCGGCTTCCTCCGTGGCCTGCCATTCCTGGAAAAGGGTGGAGAAGCTGTTCACATAGAGGGTTTCCCCGCTCTCCGGATCCAGTACCCGCACCTGTCCGTTGCCCCGTAAAGCAGGTTCGGAAAGGTGATGCCGTCGTCCCGCCCATGCGCCCGTGCGATAAGCGCGTGCGAAATAAATGGACTGGTGGGAGACATCCCCGCAGAACACATAGTCCAGCCGGAGCGTACCGTCCGAGAAATGCTTTTCATAGGATTGCGCCCGGAGGGGAAGGGTGCAGAGGAGAGCCGTCAGGAGGCCGATAAGGAGGTTTCGCATACGCTTTGTTTTTTGCAAAGATAAGATTTTTTCGGCGTTCGTCGAAGGATTCCCGGCGTTCGTCGAAAAGCGGGAACGGGCCCTTTTACTTTGCGGTAATTTTGCTGTCGAAACAAGCGAAAACCAAAATTGACAACAAAAAAAACGCAATATGAAAAAGATAATCCTCCTCCTCGTTTCCGTATTCGCCGCCACCGCGGCTCTCGCCCAGGATAAAGAAGTCCTCGTTAAGGGCGTAGTCCTTGACTCCCTCACCCGCGAGGGCGAACCCGCCGCCGTGATTGAATTCTATGAGATGGCCAACACCGACAAGGCCGTTGCCTTTACCACCACCGACGTGGATGGCAACTTCTCCCACAGCTTTACTTTAAAGGGCGACTATTGCCTCCGTTTCAACAACCTGGGCCGCAAGGTGATCAAGCGCTGCTTCACCATCGGCGAGGACCCTGTGATCGACCTGGGAGAGATCCTGGCACAGGACAACATCGAAACCCTGCAGGCCGGAACCGTGACCGCCATGCGCCCGCTGGTGAAGATGGAAGTGGACAAGATGATCTATAACGTGGCCGATGACGTGGACTCCAAGACCTCCACCGTGCTGGATATGCTCCGCAAGGTGCCGATGGTGTCCGTGGACGGCCAGGACAACATCACCGTGAACGGTTCCTCCTCCTTCCAGGTCTATGTGGACGGAAAGCCCAACCAGATGATGAGCCAGAACGCCTCCATGGTGTTCAAGATGATGCCTGCCAGCTCCGTGAAGAATATCGAGGTGGTAACCAACCCGGGCGTACGCTACGATGCCGAAGGAGTGGGCGGTGTGCTGAACATCACCACCAACCGGGAAACCACCGGTGGCCAGAGCATTGCCGACGGCATTTACGGGACCCTTCAGGCACAGGCTTCCACCCGTGGTTTCGGCGGCGGCCTCACCACCAGCATGCAGAAGGGGAAATTCGCCCTCAGCGGTACTGTGACCGGTATGCTGCAGAACATGCCTGCCACCACCATGGATATGGAACGCATCCAGGACAACGGTTTTTCCACCAGCACCCATTCCGAGACCAACATGAAGACCCCCATGCTCATGGCCAACATCTCCGCCAGTTATGACATAGACGCGCAGAACCTGATCTCCGCCACCGTGGGCCTGATGCGCTTCAATATGAACCAGAGTGGCCTTTCCACCACGGATATGGTCATCCCCGGCATCTCCCAGTACAGCTATACCGGTCTCACCTCCACCACCATGAGCAACAACATGATATCGGCCAGTGCCGACTACCAGCACCTCTGGGCCGATGAACCCGCCCGCAGCTTCACCCTCAGCTACCAGTTCAACGGTTCCCCGGCCGTGAACAACACCCTGAATACCTTCGGTGGTGCCGTGGTCCCCGGCTTCGACCTCACCGACCGCAAGAGCGACGGAACCTCCAATTCCATGGACCACACCATCCAGGCCGATTTCACCACTCCGCTGGGCACCAGCCTCACCCTTTCCACCGGCGCCAAGTTCATCTACCGGCACAATTTCTCCGACCAGAGCGACTTCCACTGGGATGGCACCGACTATGTGCTGAATCCCGCCTCCAGCCTGAAGTATGACTTCTACAACCGCATCGGAGCCGCGTACACCGAGCTCTCCGGCAACTTCGGCAACTTCGGCGTAAAGGCCGGCGCCCGCTACGAGCACACCTGGCAGACCTATACCTCGGTACCCCCGCTCGCCACTTCCCCCGACGGCCGTTTTGACGTGAACTACGGCGCCCTGGTTCCCACCGCCAGCCTCCAGTACAACATCTCCATGACCCAGAATATCGGCCTCAGCTATAATCTGCGCGTCAGCCGTCCGGGCATCACCTACCTGAACCCGTACGTGGATACCACCAACCCTACCTCCCTTACTTATGGTAACACAGACCTGGACGTGGAACGGGGTCATAACCTCTCCCTGGTCTACAGCATCTATACGCCCAAGGTGATGCTGAACGCCACCCTCCGCCAGAGCTACACCGGCAACGGTATCTCTTCCTACAG
>JAIKYL010000103.1 GCA_024683255.1 Bacteroidales bacterium
GGCGAACATAGGAGTCCAACTCGAACTGCTCGCGGCTCTTCTTGTTCACGAAGGTGGAGCGGTTCACAGTGAAGATCTTCTTGTTGGTAGGAAGCGGAATGGGACCAACTACCTTTGCACCCGTTGCCTTCACTGTATCGACGATCTTGGCGGCGGACTTGTCCACCAGCATGTGATCGAAAGATTTCAGCTTGATTCTGATTTTCTGGCTCATATCAATTACTTTTTAACTTTTTGCTAAATTTTTACTCGTCGTCAACTACCCGGTAACCGCTCTTCTCGATGATGTCCTTGGCCAGGCTGGCCGGGACCTCGGCGTAATGGTCGAAGCTCATGGTGCTGGTGGCGCGTCCGGAGGACAGCGTACGCAGCACGGTCACGTAACCGAACTGCTCCGAGAGCGGGACATAGGCTTTGACGATGCGTGCTCCATTGGCGGTAGAGTCCATGGCCACAATCTGGCCGCGGCGGCGGTTGAGGTCGCCCACGATGTCACCCATATAGTCTTCGGGGGTAACCACCTCCAGACTCATAATGGGTTCCAGCAGGACGGGCTTGCACTTGGGGCAAGCGTGACGGAAGGCCATGCGGGCGGCCAGCTCGAAGGAGAGCTGGTCCGAATCCACCGGATGGTAGCTGCCGTCGATGACCTCCACCTTCAGGGAAGGCACCTCGTACCCGGCAAGGACACCATTCAGCATAGCCGACTGGAAACCCTTTTCGATGGACGGGATGAATTCCTTGGGGATGTTGCCACCCTTGACCGAATTGATGAACTGAAGACCCTGTACGCCTTCATCGGCAGGAGAGATATTGACGATAATGTCTGCGAACTTACCGCGGCCGCCGGTCTGCTTCTTGAAGACTTCGCGGAGCTGGTGGCTGGCGGTAATGCTTTCCTTGTAGTTCACCTGCGGTGCACCCTGGTTGATGTCCACGCCGAATTCGCGACGCAGACGGTCCACGATGATGTCCAGGTGGAGCTCACCCATGCCGCTGATCACGGTCTGGCCGGTTTCGTGGTCGCTCTTCACCGTGAAGGTGGGGTCTTCCTCGGCCAGTTTGGCCAGGGCGATGCCCAGCTTGTCCAAGTCTTTCTGGGTCTTGGGCTCTACGGCGATACCGATCACGGGATCCGGGAACTCCATGGTTTCCAGGGTAATGGGCTTTTCCTCCAGGCACACGGTGTCACCGGTGCGCAGGTCTTTGAAGCCCACGGCGGCGCAGATGTCACCGGCCTCCACGAACTCGATGGGGTTCTGGTGGTTGGAGTGCATCTGGTACAGGCGGGCTACCCTTTCCTTCTTACCGGTACGCGTGTTGTACACGTAGGAACCGGCGTCCAGACGGCCTGAATAGGCGCGCAGGAAGGCCAGACGGCCCACGAACGGATCCGTGGCAATCTTGAACACCAACGCGCAGAACGGCTCATCGGCCGAAGGTTTGCGGGTGATTTCTTCACCGGTGCGGGGCTGGGTGCCCTTAACGGCGCCCTTGTCCAGCGGAGAAGGCAGATACCGCATCACGGCATCCAGGAGGAACTGTACGCCCTTGTTCTTGAAGGAAGAACCGCAGCAGGCAGGGACGATCTGCATAGAGATGCAGCCCTTGCGGATGGCGGCGATGATTTCTTCCTTGGTGAGGGAGTCGGGATCCTCGAAATACTTCTCCATGAGGGTCTCATCGCACTCTGCAGCCGTTTCCAGGAGGATGTCCCGCCAACGGGCGGCCTCTCCCTTCAGATCGGCGGGAATCTCGCCTTCGTGGTAGTTGACGAGCTCCTCTGAACTGTTGTAGAAGATGGCCTTCATGTCGATGAGGTCCACAATGCCTTCGAACTTGTCTTCGGCACCGATGGGAAGGCAGATGGGAACGGCCGTGGCGCCCAGCTTGGTCTTGATTTCTTCCACACAGGAGAGGAAATCGGCGCCCACGCGGTCCATCTTGTTCACATACGCGATCTTAGGCACGCCATACTTATCGGCCTGGCGCCATACGGTCTCACTCTGAGGCTGTACGCGACCCACGGCGCAGAAAGTAGCCACGGTGCCGTCCAGTACACGCAGGCTGCGCTCCACCTCTACGGTGAAGTCCACGTGACCGGGAGTATCGATCAGGTTGATCTGGTAGGTTTCGCCGTTGTAGTGCCAGAAGGCGGTGGTAGCGGCAGAAGTGATGGTGATACCGCGCTCCTGCTCCTGCACCATCCAGTCCATGGTGGCAGCTCCTTCGTGCACCTCCCCGATCTTGTGCGTTTTCCCGGTATAATACAGGATGCGCTCGGACGTGGTGGTCTTACCGGCATCGATGTGTGCCATGATGCCGATATTGCGCGTGAATTTAAGATCTCTCTTTGCCATTTAGCATGCAGCTTAGAAACGGAAGTGTGCAAAGGCCTTGTTGGCCTCGGCCATTCTGTGCATATCTTCCTTGCGCTTGAAGGCACCACCTTCGTTGTTGAAAGCAGCGACGATTTCGGCGCAAAGTTTTTCTGCCATCGAGTGACCGGAACGCTTACGGGCGAACTGAATCATGTTCTTCATGGCCACGGAGACTTTCCGTTCCGGACGCAACTCGGTCGGCACCTGGAAGTTGGCACCACCAATACGACGGGACTTCACCTCGATCTGAGGGGTCACGTTCTCGAGTGCTTTCTTCCAAATATCGAGAGGAGCCTGGTCAGAATCTTTCATCTTCTCGCCTACCATGTCGATGGCATCATAAAAGATAGCAAATGCGATACTCTTCTTTCCCTGCAGCATAAGATTGTTCACGAAACGGGTAACTTCCACATCGTGAAACTTAGGATCAGGAAGTAGAATCCTCTTTTTAGGCTTCGCTTTTCTCATTTTGAAAAAGAATTAAAGGTGAAAATTACTTCTTAGCTTTGGCTTTCTTGGGACGTTTGGCGCCATAGAGGGAACGAGACTGAGTACGTCCATCTACGCCGGCGGTATCCAAGGCACCTCTAAGGATGTGGTAACGTACACCGGGAAGGTCCTTTACACGACCGCCGCGGACCAGCACGATGCTGTGTTCCTGGAGGTTGTGGCCTTCGCCCGGGATGTAGGCGTTGACCTCTTTAGCGTTGGAAAGACGAACACGGGCTACCTTACGCATAGCGGAGTTCGGCTTTTTAGGGGTTGTCGTGTAAACACGCAGACAAACACCACGCTTCTGAGGGCAAGCATCCAACGCACGAGACTTACTCTTTACTTCGAGGGCCTCGCGTCCTTTACGGACAAGTTGTTGAATTGTAGGCATAAATGTTTGTTAATAAAAAAGTTATAGTTACAACCCATTTTGAAGGGCTTATGTCCCCGCAAAATGGGCTGCAAAGATAAGAAAAATATTTTAATTAACAAAGTTTTCCACAGGGCGAAGCCCGGGAACCTACCGCTTCTTGGGACTAATGTAGTGGACGTAACCCACCTGGAGGGCCAGGTAGTCCAGCTCGCGGGAAACATTGAAACTGGCCATGTGGGCGTCGTTGCCGGTATTATTCTTGTGCTGGATGGTATACTGGTAGGTTGCCCCCACAAGCGGGATGCTGATGGTGAATGCGCTATTGTCACGGAGCTTTATGCACAGACCGCCACCCAACTTGAGCCCTGCGGCGATGGCCCGCGAGGTACGGGCTTTTCCCGTTACATAAATACCATCATTGTCGATTGGGCAGGACTCGATTTGCCCGTAGTTCCCGTACAGGCGGGCTTCACCGAATACGGCGAAGGTCTTGCTGCCGAAGAAGGAGAGGTACTTGCGCAGCTTGAAGGAGCCGCCCCAGGCATTGCGGAGCATATGGCGGCCGGATATCCGGACATTCAGCGCGGCGGCCGCATCTTCGAGGGAATCCTGATCTTCCGGGTCCTCGAAACCGCCAAACATGCCTTCCAGGTCGAAAATATTTCGGAAGTCCAAGCGGATGTCTGTATCCACGGCATAGCCGCTGTAGTCCAGGGAAAGGCCCAGCGACAGGTCGTCGGCCACGAAATAGGAGAAATTGGGCGATACGTTGTACATTTTCAAGTACCCGTTGCCGATATTCAGTAGTGACAGGACGGAATAGCCGTCGCCTACGCCATCCCCGGCTGCGGCAAAACTGCGGTATCCGCCGTTGATGCCCCAGGACCAGTGCCCTTTGGACACAAAAACAGTGCGGCCTTTTCCGGGCTCGTTGAACCGGTCCAGAATGCCGCCGATTCCCTGGGCGGAAGCCACAAGCGGTAGCAGGGCCGCCAAAACACATACTAACTTTTTCATATCCAATGATTTAATCTATAGTTATCGAAGATTTTCCAAGCCCCCGGGCCGACACGCTCACGGTAACGCTCCCCCGGCCGGTGCGGCGCAGGATGGCCGATGCCTTGCCGTGGAAGGCCGGGATTTCCCCGCTGTAGAAGGGCACGTGGGACGTTGGGTCGCCGGCGTCGGTTGCCACCAGCACCGCCGGTCCCTTCACGCTGAAGCTAAGAAGGTTATCGGCATCCGGAACCAGGACTCCGGCCTTGTCCAGCACATCGGCCGTGATATAGATGAGCTCCTCTCCGGCGTAGTCCACGGAAGCGGCCAGGCGGCTGGCTTTCCCGGCGGTCTGCACCTTGTCCCGGGCCCATTCCCGGCCGCCCTTCCAGGTAATCACTTCCACCGTTCCGGGCTGGTAGACCACATTGTTCCATACAAAGCGGTAGCCCTCCCGCCGGATGCGGCCCTGGGACTTTCCGTTCACCAGGAGCTCCGCCTCATCGGCCGACGAGTACACGTGCACGGGGGTAATCTGTCCTTCCCGGCCGGGCCAGGTCCAGTGCGGAAGGATGTGGGCCATAGGCACCTGCGGTGCCCATCGGCTCTGATACAGCCAATAGCGGTCCTTTGGGAAACCCGCCAGGTCCATAATGCCGAAGTAGCTGCTGCGGCTGGGAAGGGGGACGTCAGAGATGGTCTGGCCCCAGCCGGCCACCAGTTTCTTGTAGGCTTCGCGCTCCTCTTCCGTGTGGAAATTGGTGAGTACGGAAGGGTCCAGGTTGAAGGGCGTGGGTTCGCCCAGATAGTCGTACCCCGTCCACACAAACTCGCCGGCGCACTCCGGCACCTGGTCTTCATACTCCCACTCATAGTCCGGCTTGGAGGCCCAGAGGGGGGCGTACAGGTCATAGGAACTCACTTGGAAGGGCGCTTCATTGACCCAGCCCTTGCCCTTCTCTTCGCTCACCGGGAAAAGGTAATATCCCCGCGTGGAGATGCAGGAAGCCGTTTCGGAGCCGTAGAAGGGCTGCCCGGGGTGGGCGTCCCGGAATTCGGCATACAGGTGGGGCTTATAGTTGAAGCCGTACACGTCCAGCGTGGCGGCATAGGGCTGGCTGGCGGCCCAGGGGTTGTCGTTGCCAGCCGTGGTGGGGCGGGTGGGATCTTCCCGGTGGCAGATGTCCGTGAGCATCTGGGGAATCCACCAGCGATCCTTGTCGCCCTGCTCCCCGCATTCGTTGCCGATGCTCCAGGCAATCACACAAGGGTGGTTGCGGTCCCGGTGGATGAAGGCCACCAGGTCCTTTTCGGCCCAGTCCTCAAAGAGGGTGGCATAGCCGTTTTCCTTCTTGGGATAAGTCCAGGTGTCCGTGAGCTCGTCCAGCACCAGGAAGCCCATTTGGTCGCACAGGTCCAGCAGTTCCGGGGCGGGCGGGTTGTGGCTGGTGCGGATGGCATTGCAGCCCATATTTTTGAGCATTTCCAGACGGCGCACCCAGGCATCCTGGTTCCAGGCCGCGCCCAGGGCGCCGGCATCGTGGTGAAGGCATACGCCCTTCAGGAAAGTCTTTTTTCCGTTGAGGAAGAAGCCATCGGCCCGCCATTCTGCCTTGCGGATGCCGAAGGGGGTTTCATAAACGTCTTCCGTTCCGTCTTCCGCCTGAACTACGGTGCGGGCCAGGTACAGCTGCGGCTCCTCCGGGCTCCACAGGCGCGGCTCCTCCAGGAGGAAATCCTGCACCACGGTGCGCCCGTCGTAGATTTCGGCCACGGAGCGGGTTTCGGCCACCACGTGCTCGATGATCCGGCCGGGCTGCTCCTCCTTATACAGGATGCGGGTGGTGATGAGGGCTATCTGCGGTTTGTCGGTCTTAACCGTCACCTGCTGCAGCACGGTGGCGTGGCTGCCGCTTACCCGGGCGGTGACATAGGTGCCCCAGTGGGCCACGGAGGTCTTTTCCGTGCGGGTGAGCCATACGTTGCGGTACAGCCCGCCGCCGGGATACCAACGGGAGCTCTCCGGCTTGTTGTCCAGCTTGATTTCTATTTGATTGGCGCCTTCGTGGAGGTATTTGTTCAGCTCCACCGCCCAGGAGGCATAGCCGTACGGCCAGCCGCCGGCCTTCTTGCCGTTCACGAATACCTCGGCATTGGAAAAGGCGCCGTCCACCTCCAGGCGGAGGTCCTTTTTCAAGTCATCGGCCGATACCTCCAGCGTTTTGCCGTAGCTGGCCTGTCCCCACCAGGGAAGCTTTCCCGTCTCTCCGGGATGCTCCTGCGCAAAAGGCGCCTCCACGCCCCAGTCGTGCGGCAGATCCAGCGTACGGGTGCTTCCGTCCTTGGTAAAAGTCCAGTCCTTATTCCAACTCTCCCGCCCTGCGGGCTGGGCGGCGGCGGAAAGGCCCGCCAGCAGGATTCCAGTAATTAGAAAAAGTCTCTTCATATTTTGCGAAGATAGATAAAAAAACGAGAAAAACCAAATGCTTGATAGTTAGCCACTTAGCTCGGCGTCCCTGTGACTGAAATCACAGGGACAAACAATTAATCTTTTGATTTTGAATACTTTGAATTATCTTTGCACCCATGAAAATATTACCTAAAATAACGTTGCTGGCCGCGCTGGTATGTGCGGCAGCCTGCGGACAGGCGCCCGCTTCCAACAGCGAGCCCTCCGCCCTGGATGTGATTATGAGCCGGAAGAGCGTTCGCTCCTACACGGACCAGAATGTGACCGAGGCCCAGGTAGAAACCATCCTGAAGGCCGCCATGGCCGCTCCCACCGGCATGAACATGCAGCCCTGGCGCTTTGTGGTGGTGCGGGACCAGGCCGTGAAAGACGTGCTGGCCGGCCCCCGCGGCGGGATGATTGCCCAGGCCCCGGTTGTGATTGTGGTCTGCGGTGAGACTTCCTTCACCCGAAACGGACAGGACGGACAGAGCGTCACCGTCCCCAACGGCAACTGGACGGCCGACTGCGCCGCCGCTACGGAGAATCTCCTGCTAGCCGTGGAAGCCATGGGCCTGGGAGCCTGCTGGACCGCCTGCTACCCGTACGAAGACCGGATGAATCCCGCCCGTGAGGTGCTGGGTCTCCCGGAGAACGTGAGCCCGTACTGCGTGGTGCCGATGGGCTACCCCGCCGGGGACGACAAGCCCAAGGACAAGTGGAAGCCCGAGAACATCCACTACGACAAGTGGTAGCCTAGAAGGTTACCCGCCAGCTGAAATTGGGAAGGACTGGGAGGAGTGCCATCTCCTTCCAGCCTTTCGTTTCTGCGTCGTAATACAGCATAAAGGGATTGAAGTGGTTGGTGGCGTTGCAAACGCCCA
>JAIKYL010000136.1 GCA_024683255.1 Bacteroidales bacterium
GACGACACGCCGGAGAAGGTGAAGGCCATGGTGGAAAAGGTGAACGGCATTCCCGTGAACTTCCCCGGCTGGCCGCTGCCCGCTTCCTGCTGCGTGTATCCCAACCTGGGTCACGTGGTGGCTGCCACCCGCAAGGATCCGGCCCTGCACGTAACCACCGTAGCCGGCTGTTTCCCCACCTCCCAGAGCTGGCTGGAAGTGAAGCTCAAGGAAATTGAACTGGCCGTCAGGGGCGGTGCCGATGAAATTGATATCGTGCTGGCCCTCAATACCTTCCTGGCAGGGGACTATGTGGCTGCCGGTGCAGAGATCAAGGCTTCCCGGGAGTGCATAGACCGCGTGGCTGCAGAACTGGGTCGTCCAGTGGTGCTCAAGGTAATCCTGGAAACCGGCCTGCTGGTTACCCCGGAACTCATTGCCGATGCCAGTTTCCTTGCCATGGAGAACGGTGCAGACTTCATTAAGACTTCCACCGGCAAGGTGAAGGTGAATGCCACTCCGCAGGCCGCCTGGGTCATGTGCGAGTGCATCAAGAAGTTCTACGAAGCCACCGGCCGCAAGGTGGGCTTCAAGGCCGCCGGCGGCGTGTCATCGGCCCTGGACGCCGTGTGCTACTATTCCATCGTGAACAGCATCCTGGGCAAGGAATGGATGGACAAGCAGTACTTCCGCTTTGGCGTTTCCTCGCTGGCCAACAAGCTCCTGAGCGCCGTAGAGCAGAAGACCGTTACCTACTTCTAGTCACCTACTTCTATAAAGGCGTTTAACTCACGAAAAATGCGACCAATTTGGTCGCATTTTTTCGTGTAAGCCCTCCCCCGAGGGGAGGGTTTGGGTGGGGGTAACGTGTAGCAATAACGTGCTGCACATTAGTGCAGCATAACCGTCAGGCCTGCCATAACGATGGAAACCATGCTCATGAGTTTGATGAGGATGTTCAGGGAAGGACCGGAGGTGTCCTTGAAGGGATCTCCCACGGTGTCTCCCACCACGGTGGCATGGTGACTGGGGGAATTCTTGCCGCCAAAGTTGCCTTCTTCCACATACTTCTTGGCATTGTCCCAGGCACCGCCGGAATTGGCCAGGAAGATGGCCAGCACGAATCCGGCACCCAGACCGCCGGCCAAGAGGCCGATCACGCCCGCAGGACCCAGCACCACGCCAACCAGCATGGGAACGATGATGGCCAGCAGGGACGGGAAGATCATTTCATGCTGGGCTGCCTTGGTGGAAATGCGTACGCAGGAAGTATAGTCTGGACGCTGTTTTCCCTCCAGGATACCGGCAATCTCGCGGAACTGGCGGCGGACTTCCACCACCATCTTCTCCGCGGCGCGTCCCACGGCGTTCATGGTGAGGCCGCAGAAGAGGAAGGCCATCATGGAGCCGATGAAAACGCCCACCAGCACCAGGGGGTTCATAAGGGTAATATCGTAGTACTCAACAATATCTGTGATACTGGCGGAGACGGTTTCCACCGTACGTCCGCCCACGTCCAGCACCGTCTTTCCAATGTGGCTGAAGCCAATCTTGAGCTCTTCAATATAGGAGGCCAGCAGGGCCAGGGCCGTAAGGGCGGCGGAGCCGATGGCGAAGCCCTTTCCGGTTGCGGCAGTGGTGTTGCCCAGGGAGTCCAGAATATCCGTCTTTTCGCGCACGGAAGGATCCAGCTCGCTCATCTGGGCGTTGCCGCCGGCATTATCGGCGATGGGGCCGTAAGCGTCTGTGGCCAAGGTGATTCCCAAGGTGGAAAGCATACCCACAGCAGCGATGGAAATGCCGTACAGACCCAGGCTAAGGCTCTCCGTGGAGAAGTGGAAGCCCGTTGCAAAACCATAGGCTAGGAGGATGGCGACGGCAATGGTAATCACAGGGATGGCCGATGAACGCATGCCCAGGCCCACGCCGTTGATAATCACGGTGGCGGAACCCGTCTGGGCGCTCTCCGCCAGCTTCCGGGTGGGTTTATACGAATGGGAAGTATAGTACTCCGTTACCTTGCCGATGATGACGCCTGCCAGGAGGCCGCTGAGCACGCTGAGGGCCAGCTGCCACCACTGAGGAAGGCCGTTCTGTCCGTCAAAGCCCAGGACGTAGAATACGCCGAAGGAGAGGACGGCAATGAGGATGGCAGCCAGGTTGGTGCCGCGGCTCAGGGAACCCAGCAGGTCCTTGAGGGTGGCGCCTTCCTTGGTGCGAACCACGTAAATACCTAAGATAGAAAGCATAACGCCGATGGCGGCAATCATCATGGGGGCCAGGATGGCTTTCATCTGCACGTCCGTACCTGCCTGGAAGAAGGCCGATGCACCCAGGGCCATGGTGGCCAGGATGCTGCCGCAGTAGCTCTCGTACAGGTCTGCGCCCATGCCGGCTACGTCGCCCACATTGTCGCCTACATTATCGGCAATGGTGGCGGGATTGCGCGGATCGTCCTCCGGGATGTCCTGCTCCACTTTACCTACGATGTCTGCGCCTACATCGGCCGCCTTGGTATAAATACCGCCGCCCACACGTGCGAAGAGGGCTTGCGTGCTGGCGCCCATGCCGAAGGTGAGCATGGTGGTGGTGATTACCACAAGCGTCTGGGCGTCTGATGCTTCATGGATAAAGGTGCGGAGGATGAGCCACCAGATGGAGATATCCAGCAGACCCAGGCCCACCACGGTGAGACCCATAACGGCGCCGCTGCGGAACGCCACCTTGAGGCCGGAGTTGAGGCTGCGCATGGTGGCATTGGCCGTACGGCCGGATGCGTAGGTGGCTGTCTTCATGCCCACGAAACCTGCCAGACCGGAGAAGAAACCGCCGGTAAGGAAGGCAAACGGAACCCACGGATTCTGAACGCCAAAGCCATAGGCCAGGATGGCAAACAATACTGCCAGGACGGCAAAAACGATGACAACAATCTTGTATTGTTGTTTAAGATACGCCATGGCTCCTTCGCGCACATACTGGGCAATCTCCTTCATGGTGGGAGTGCCTTCTTCTTCCTTCATCATCTGATGGAAGAACCACCAGGCAAAGAACAAGGCCACCAGCGAAGCGGCGGGAACCAGATAGAAAAGGTTGGTCATAGTGTTATGTGGTTATTTCTTTTCCTAATATGTAGATGCGAAGATAAGAAAAAAAACGCCAAGTTGTATACAAAAAAGGCCCCGATACCTTAAGTACCGGGGCCTGTGCGCGAAATCAGAGTCGAACTGACACGTCCTTTCGGACACTACCTCCTGAGAGTAGCGCGTCTACCAATTCCGCCATCCGCGCATCGTTTGGGACTGCAAATATACGCACTTTTTTCGAAATCCCAAATAATTAGATGATAATTTCTAAGGGAATCACCGTGGTCCAACTGTCTATGGAAAGGGTGAGTGCGGTAACGGAAAGGTCTATCTCCAGGGTCAGGTCCTCCAGGTCGGCCTGCGTCCAGTCGTAACCGTAGCGTTCCAGGTAGTATCCCAGGTCAAAGGTTCGTACCACGCGGTCCGGCATGGTTATGTCAAGGAGCAGTGTCTGGTCCGGAAACTGGCGGGGGAGACGGACGGTAAGGCCGTCGTCCAGCCGGCAGGAGAAGACGCCGTCGGTGGGCGTCCCGTCCCACAGGATGCCGTCTACCGGGCCCCGGACTTCGGTCCAGTAAGGTTCTCCCCAGCCCGGAGGCCCGCTGAAATCAATGGAAAGGTTGCAGAAATGCTTTCTGAGCAGCACATTCACGCTGGCTGAATCCAGCCCGGCCAGGTCCATTTCCGTATTGAACAGATAGACGGCCGGACTGTCATACCCCAGCGGAATCTCCACCTTGCCGTCCGGATTCACGGTGGCGCCCGCCACGGCTTTTACTGATATGGCACCTTTCTGGGGCCGGGCCAGCACCACCGTGTCTCCGTAGGCCAGATGCTCTTCCTTTCCGCGCTCACTTTCCACTATGACTTTAACCGGTCGGGAAGGGAGAGACTCCAGATGGATATAAAGTGCGCAGGGGCAGTCTTCCCGCTTCTCCTTCACGGAACAGGATGCCGTTGCAAGAATGAGGGAAAGAGCCGGGAAAACCATGCTCCTGCGGCAGAATTCAGAAAACATATACCAGTGCCAGCATGAGGTCCGACGGCAGGATGAAGCTCCGTTCTCCCGAGTCCACGGTGACTCCGCACACCGGGCAGGCGTAGGTGACATAGCGGTCGTAACCGCCCCAGACGCCCAGGCCCACATCCAGGTTCAGGTGTTTGTTTATCATATAGGAATAGCCTCCGGAAAGGCCCAGCCCATAGCGGTCTCCTTCATCGGTTATGGGCGTTTTAATACCGCCGCGGTTGTATTCCTGGTACTGGAGGCGGGTCCCTGCCCACCAGCCGGAATATACGTGCCAGGGCCAGAATCTCACGCCCACGCCATATAGCTGCTGCCGGGCCGAGAGGGGCTCTCCTTTCTTCTCATAATGGAACGGATTGAACTTGGCCACTGCGGTCATGGACCAGTGCTGGCCGGTGGCCAGGCTGCCTTCCAGGTTCATGGTCCCAAAGTTGGCATAGTCCATAAAGTTGGTCCCAAGGGACCAGCGCTGGGCGGCACAGGGGAGGCCGATGCATATAAGCAATGCCGCCAAAAGTATTGATCGTTTATTTCCCATAAAGCGTAAAGGTTTGTTCGATAAGTGTTTCCCGTTCGGGGTACATGGAGATGAGTTCTTCTTTCAAGAGATCCGTTGAGTTGATCTCGGGTTTCAAGGCCCGGTAGATTTCCCCACGGGTCATACCCCTTTCGTACAGGTAGGAGAAGATTTCCGGACGGAACCAGAAAGAGGTTCCAAAGGTGGGCATGGGCACGCTGTAGCGGTCTTTATAAAGGGACGCTTCCATAAAATAGGCCCACATCTCTCCCACTTCGCAGAAGCCGGCCCCGTTCCGCCCGCCCGTACCGTAGGCCTCTTTCCCTTCAGTTACAAACGCTTCCAGGATATAGCGGATATAGGGATCCCAGAAGACTTTTCCGGCCTGGGAGAAATGGCTGGCATGGGCCAGTTCGTGAACGGTGGCATCGTACAGATCGGCATAAGTGTGACGCTTTTTTGTGCCGATGGTGATGTCCGGGGAGAAGAGCCTAACCACAAAGAGTCCCAGGTCCGTATACTGCGCCAGGTACTTCTGCAGCAGTTCCATGATAATGGAATAGTTGGGGAAGGTGCCGTGATGGATCATGGCGGCGCTGGAGGATTCCACGTCCGGGAAAACCCATATCCGGAGGTCTGCGGGGGGCGGGGTAATGTCCAGATCGGCTTCGTTGCAACGGGAATAATACTCGTAGGCGGCATTGTTGATCACGCTGCGCCTGAACAGATTGGCGTCGGATTCCTGGGTGATGTTGTAGTCGATGCCTTCCGGACCGCCCGGCCCCAGGGTGCAGACCGATGCGGGTATGATGATAAAGTTAAAGCCGATGTTAAAGCCGTATTCGTTTGAAAATACCAGCCGATAACGGGGATTGCCGGTGTATTCCACGTCCATTTGGTAATAGCCGTCCCTGTCGGTATAGCAGGTGGCAATTTTCACGAAGACATTGCAGGCCACCATCACCCCGGCCAGGCCGAAGGGCTTTCCGCCGTTACATTCCGGATCTTCGATGGTAATGCGGCCGGAAGGGGCCATGGCGATGGTTTCATCGGCCTTGGTGGCATAGGGCCACAGGTCTTCGTTCCCGGTAAGTCGGTATGCTTCCTTTTCCACTACCCTCCAGTCAATCTCCTGGTCCAGGGCGCGTGTGGACGGAGCGTGTTCGGAGAGGAAGCACTCGTCCAGGACTTCGTATTCGATGTCTTTGGGAAAGACGAAGTCCCTGGGCACCAGCGAGTACTGCCAGGTAATGTTTTCATCACCCACTTCCGGGTCCTGGTAATAGTCGCCTTCCCGGAGAATCTGGTAGTCCATGGGATGGTCCAGCAGATAGATGCCGGTCTGTTCCAGCCTTTTCAGCTGCGCGTCATCCTTGGGGAGGAAGCGCACATAGAGATCCGTGGTCTGGATGTCCACCCTGTCGGCCTTAGTAGGGTAGGCCTTGGTGAGGGCGGTCCTCATATTATCCACGGTGTAAGGGTCGTCCAGCTTCTTTCCCAGCTGGATCATGTCGTGGTACACTTCGCCTTCGGGCTGCCGGTCGGCCCCGGGCAAGTCGTCGTTCCTGCAGGCCGCCAGCCCCAGGAGCGGAATCAAGAGTAGGAGGATGGGCGTTTTTGGTCTCATAGCACTTTTGTTTTGCTGCAAAGCTGAGAAAACTTATCCGTGTACCGAAAAAAGAAACGTTTATTTGCAAAATCGGCCTTCTGCGGTCTTCTACGGCCGATTTTGCCTCCTTCTCAAAATCAAAAACGTTGCAAAAAACTTTCATGGACCGCCGGAATCGGCCTCCCAGCCCCCTCCAACGCCCAAAAAGAAAAATAAAACTATACGGCAAAACATACACACCATACAGTTTCTTGAAAAAGATTCAAGCTATCCTGTAAAAAATTCTTAAATTTGTAAGTTTTTTTAGTATCATTATTTTACTGGGTTGAGCCCGCAGGGCGATAGTAAGTCCCTCTCCCGAGGAGAGGGATTTAGGGAGAGGGTAACGTAGGACAGTCGCAGCTTGAGCCTGTGGGCACTTGGTTGAAAAAAGAGACATACAGTACATTTATGCAAGATATTCGTAACATCGCTATTATTGCTCACGTTGACCACGGCAAGACAACGTTGGTTGATCGGATGATCTATCAGGCCAACCTTGTCCGTCGGCCGGAAGATTTGGGCAATCTGATCCTGGACAACAACGACCTGGAGCGTGAGCGCGGCATCACCATCCTCGCGAAGAACGTTTCCGTGACCTACAAGGGCGTGAAAATCAACATCATCGACACTCCCGGGCACAGTGACTTCGGCGGTGAGGTGGAACGCGTGCTCAACATGGCCGACGGCGTGCTGCTGCTGGTGGACGCCTTTGAAGGCTGCATGCCGCAGACCCGTTTCGTCCTTAACAAGGCCATCGACATGGGCAAGAAGCCCATCGTGGTAATCAATAAGGTGGACAAGCCCAACTGCCGTCCGGACGAGGTGCAGGAAGAGGTTTTCGAGCTCATGTTCAACCTGGGCGCCAACGAGGACCAGCTGGAGTTCAAGACCATCTACGGCAGCGCCAAGCAGGGCTGGATGTCCACGGACTGGAAGAAACCCACCAATGACATCACCGCCCTCCTGGACACCATCCTGGAAGAGATCCCTGCTCCGGAAATGAAGGAGGGAACGCCGCAGATGCTGGTTTCTTCCCTGGAATACAGCCCGTACGTGGGCCGTATCGCCGTGGGCCGCATCACCCGTGGAACCCTTAAGACCGGCATGCCTGTTAGCCTTTGCAAGCGCTACGACATAGTGGAGAAGTCCAAGATCAAGCAGCTGATGGTGTTCGAAGGCCTGGGCAAGGCCAACGTGGACGAGGTCCAGTGCGGAGACATCTGCGCCGTTGTGGGCATTGAAGGCTTCGAAATCGGCGATACCATTGCCGATTGGGAGAATCCGGAGGCTCTGCCGCCCATCGCCGTAGATGAACCCACCATGAGCATGCTCTTCATGATCAACAATTCGCCCTTCTTCGGCAAGGACGGTAAATTCGTGACCTCCCGTCACATAAAGGACCGTCTGGATAAGGAGCTGGAGAAGAACCTGGCCCTTCGCGTAAAGCCCGGCATCAATGCCGATTCCTTCGTGGTGTACGGCCGCGGCGTGCTGCACCTTTCGGTGCTCATCGAGACCATGCGCCGGGAAGGTTTTGAACTGCAGGTGGGCCAGCCGAAGGTACTGGACAAGACCATCAACGGCCAGCGCTGCGAACCCATAGAGGAGCTTTCCATCGAGGTGCCGGAGCAGTTTGTGGGCGCCGCCATTGAGCTAAGCACCCGCCGCAAGGGCGCGCTGGTGCGCATGGAACCGCGCGGAGACCGTACGCTGCTGGAATTTGAGATTCCCACCCGCGGCCTCATGGGCCTTCGCTCCAACCTCCTCACTGCCACGCAGGGAGAAGCCGTTGTGGCTCACCGCTTCAAGGATTACCAGCCGTACAAGGGAGATATTGAGATGCGCACCAACGGTTCCCTGGTTTCCCTGGAGACCGGCGAGGCCATTGCATACTCCATGAACAAGCTGCTGGACCGCGGCCGATTCTTCGTGGAACCCGGTGAAGAGATTTACGGCGGCCAGGTTGTTGGTGAACACACCCGCGACAGGGACCTTAACATCAATATCTGCAAAACCAAGAAGCTCACCAACGTGCGTGCCTCCGGCAGTGACGAGAAGGTGGTGCTTCCTCCGGCCATTAAATTCTCCCTGGAAGAGGCGCTGGAGTATATCCAGGAAGACGAACTGGTGGAAATAACGCCGAATCACATGCGTATGCGCAAGATTCAGCTGGATCCGCTGGACCGGAAGAGAAATTCGGTCACAGAGGATTGATTTTCCAAAAATAATTCGTATCTTTGCACCCCTTAATCTGTTTTTGTGGCAATGAGCACTATGGTCATACCCTTGGACGATTGGGCTGCAGGAGAGCGGCAGTATCGCTTTCATGCAGATTTAGAGTTCTTTCAAACGTTTGACAACACAGAAATCCTGGACGCCGGCATTGAGGTGGAGGCTAAGGTGGTAAAGGCCGGTTCGCATAAGGTTACGGCAGATCTCCTGTTGCGCGGGACCGTCACGGTTCCCTGCGACCGCTGCCTGGAGCCGCTCACCCTGCCAGTAGAGGCGGAACCCCGTTTCCGGGTCCGGTTCGGTACTGGGGAAGAGGAACTTTCCGAGGATGGAAGGGACATTCTCCCGCTGGGTGCCACGGACAGGGAGTTGGACTTGGCGCAGGCTGTATACGATTATGTATGCCTGTCGCTTCCGCTCCAACGGGTGCATCCGGAAGGCGGATGCAACCCGGACACCGTCCGGTTTCTGGGTCAGGGGCCTAAGGACGAGGAGGCTGCCCCGAGCAGCCCGTTCGCGGCTCTGAAAGGACTTTTAAAAGATAATTAAACATATAAAAGATATAAACAATGGCACATCCTAAACACAAACTCTCCAAGCAGAGAAGAGACAAGCGTCGTACTCATGACTTCGCTCCTGTTCCCACGCTGGCAACCTGCCCCAACTGCGGCGCTACGGTGATGTATCACCGCGTTTGCCCGGAGTGCGGTTACTACCGTGGTCGTCAGATCATTGAGAAGAGCGCCGAATAAGCGCTTTTTCTTTTGGATGGCCTCATAGTTCAACGGATAGAACGGAAGTTTCCTAAACTTTAAATCGAGGTTCGATTCCTCGTGGGGCTACGAAAAACGCCAGGCTTTAGGGCCTGGCTTTTTCGATATACGCCCCACGAGGAATCTGGCGCCCTTGGCGCCGATTCATCCACGTTACCCCCACCCAAACCCTCCCCTCGGGGGAGGGCTCCGCCGCAGAAGCGGCGGTGCGCCTGATGGCGCCTTCGGCCCTACCGGGCCTCCAACCCACTGCACAGCTTTCCTGTTTAGAGCTTGGATAATGTCGGAATAAACGGCGGAATAAAAGCTCTTATGTTACAAATTCTAATGTTGCAAATTTGAAACCTGCCTACTTTTCCGTGGGTTCCGGGACTTCCTGGCCGCGGCAGAAGCGGTGGATTATCTGGCGGTCGTCGCCCAAATAGATGTAGCGTTCAAGGCGGTGAGGCAGGGAATACTCTTCCGGGTGCAGGATGTCGTCGTTGATAACAAGGGCGTCAAAATCGTAGCCGGGTTCGAAGCTGCCCACCTTGCCGAAGAAGCTGCCGGCACTCTTGGTGGCAATCCAGAAGACTTCCGGCAGGGTGAGGAAGGCCTTGCTGTGATCCAGCTGGTAATGCATCTTGCTAACCTGGATGGCATATACCAGCATGCGGAACATGTTCAAGTCGTGTCCGCCGCTGATGTCACTTCCCAATCCCACGCGCAAGCCTTCGTCCAGGAAGGAGCGGACGGGTGCGATACCCGAGGAAAGGTTGAAGTTGGACGTGGGGCAGTGGGCCACCATTACGCCGTTCCGCTTCATGAGTTCCAGTTCACTGCCATGCGTCCACACGCAGTGGGCCATGATGGTGGGCGTCTGGCCGAAGAGGCCGTAACGGTTATAGGCATCGCCATAGCTTGTGCTCTCTTTCTCCAGTTCGGCCACCCATTCTATTTCCGACACATTCTCCGACAGATGCGACTGTACGGGCAGATGATAGCGGCCAGCCAGTTCTCCGCAGGCTTGCAGCAGCTCCGGCGTGCAGGAAGGGACGAAGCGCGGGGTGATAATCGGCCGCACCAGCGCATCCGGCCGGTTGAATTCGGCAATGAGCTCTTCGTTGCCCCGGACGGCGGCTTCCACGTCTTCGCAGAGCGCATCCGGGCAGTTGCGGTTCATGGCGACCTTGCCCACCAGGGCACCCATGCCGGCCTCCTGGTACAGTTTCATCAGCAGGCGGGTACTCTCCGTATGGACGGTGCCGAAGACCACGCTGCGCATGGTGCCGAACAGCCACTGGGTGTGCAGGAAACGCCGGTACATGCGTTCGGCATAATGGACATCGGCATACTTGGACTCTTCCGGGAAGGTATAGTTCTGCAGCCACGGCAGCAGTTCCAGGTCCATGGCCACCCCCTGGTTGTGAACCTGCGGGGCATGTACATGCATGTCGTTCATGGCCGGAATGAGCAGTTTGTTGCCGAAGTCGATGACTTCCGCATCCTTACTATCCAGCGACTCCAGACTGGTGGAGACGGCTATTACGCGTCCCTCGGCGCCCACGGCCACATAGCCGTTTTCCAGCACCTCGAAATGGTCTTTTTCCTTTGTATAGAGGATATGGGCTTTATAGATCTTCTTCATTATGGGCACTTTGCTTGTTCCATATGGGCAAATTTACGAAAAAGTTACTGAAAATGTGTATATTTGAAGTGTAAAGATAAGACAGACGACAATGGAGACATTCGGACATTTTGACGACGCTTCCCGCGAATATGTGATAACCAGGCCGGATACGCCCTGGCCCTGGATCAACTACATGGGTACGGAGGATTTCTTCTCCCTCATCTCCAACACTGCCGGCGGCTACTGCTTCTGCAAGGATGCCAAGTTCCGCCGCATCCTGCGTTACCGCTATAACGGCGTGCCCATGGATGCCGGCGGCCGGTATTATTATATCAAGGATGGAAACTGCGTGTGGAATCCCGGCTGGAAGCCTTGCAAGACGCCGTTGGAGAGCTATGAGTGCCGGCATGGAATGGGCTATACCCGCATCACGGGCCGGAGAGGCGGAATAGAGGCCGATACCCTTTTTTTCGTCCCCATCGGCCATCGCTGCGAGGTGCACCGTGTGCGGCTCACTAACACCGGCTGCGCGCCCAAGCGCATCCAGCTGTACTCTTTTGCCGAATGGTGCCTGTGGAATGCCTCTACGGATATGGAGAATTTCCAACGTAACCTTTCCACCGGAGAAGTGGAAGTGGAAGGGAGCGTCATCTACCACAAGACGGAATACCGTGAACGCCGGAACCATTATGCCTTCTTTGGCGTGAACCGGCCCTTCGACGGCTTCGATACGGACCGGGAAACCTTCCTGGGCATGTATAACGGATTTGAAGCACCGCTTCAGGTGTTGGCAGGCAAGTCCGGCAATTCCCTGGCCCATGGGTGGAGCCCCATTGCCTCGCACCGTTTCGACGTAACCCTGGCGCCCGGCGCCACGGAGGAGTTCATTTTTGTGCTGGGGTATGTGGAGAACGAGCCGGAGGAGAAGTTTGAGATGCCCGGTCAGGCCGGGCATGACGAACGGTCCGTCATTCCCGGCTCAACCGGGAATCTCATCAACAAGGGCAAGGCCCTGGCCATGATGGAAGCTTTTTCCGCTCCGGCGCAGGTGGATGCCGCCTTTGCGCAGCTCAAAGCCTTCTGGGACGACCTTCTTTCCCGTTTCTCGGTGCAGTCCGCCGTG
>JAIKYL010000145.1 GCA_024683255.1 Bacteroidales bacterium
GCCGGAATACCATCTTCGTGGTGCACGCTGAGACTGAAACTGACCGCCTCAGTACCCTGATTGGAAAGGATGACCCGGGCATTCGAGGAGGAAGCCGCATCGGCCACGACCATTTGCAGGGATCCGGCCGATACTGATGCCGGAGCCTGCCGGGGCAGTTCATCCACCACCTCCACGCAGTCGGGTACCCGGTCGGCACTGAAGGTATTGAAAACGGAAAGCGTACGGGAACCGGGAACTGGATCAAATCCCTCTTCAGAGGCTCCCAGATGCGTATAGGCTATCAGCCGGTAAGGACCGGTAGGGAGCGTCGTGGGCAGCACCAGGCGGCCGGCACCCCGACCCTTGTCCAGGGAAATCTTCCCCGTCTGGACCATTCCCGTCAAGGAATGGATTTCCACATAGGCCGTCTTGCTGAAGGATGACAGCTCGCCCGTAGCGGCATCTATGCACCAGGCCGACATCCAGACGGCGTCGCCGGCCACATAAACCTCCCTGTCGGTGGAAATATAAACGCGTTCCCGAATCCGGTCTTTTCCCACGAGGGAAACGAGCGGAAGCGTGAGCAGGAACAGTATAGTCAGTAACTTTTTCATCGCCATCTGTTAAATGTGTCCGTTTTGAGGCCAGTCGGCAGGTCTGGTCCTGGTCCCTCCCTGCTTCCGGCAATCGATACAAACGCTCAAAGCCCAGGTATAATCGGAAGGTTCTGCAGAGAATAAACTGTTGTATTCCGGCCTGTAGGGAAGGAAACCGGAATTATAAAGGTTATCCGCCACCGGGATGTTGCTGGCGGCAATGGTGGTATCCATACGCTCATGCGGCCGCTCCGGCTCATAAAAACCCTCCTCCATATTATCATAATACATGATTGCCTTGGCCGGAACGGCCGCATTCAGATAACCTACCACCTGCACGGAAGGATCTGTGATACAAAGGACGTTGCTGGCCATTTCGCTGGGAACGGGAGAGAAGATGGAGCCCTGTCCCGATGTAATCTGCCGGATGTTATTCCAGTAATTATAGGCATTCTCGCTCTGCGCTGCCAGCTGGACCGTAATCCGGTAAAGGGACTGGATCCGCTTGTCGCTGAGCGGGATGGTATGGAAAGCGAGTTCCTCAAAACGGTCTTCCGTCTGGTTGACGGTAGAGAAAATGTTAATGCTGGGGGAATCATAGGATTTCCAGCAATAATAATTGCCCGGGAAAATCTTCTCATAATGCCCCTCCTCATCGGTCTTCCATACCGATCTCCATCTCTCATAGTCCCATTCCAGGTGCCTTTTTGTGGGAATATAATCCAGTTCCGAACGGATGTCACTGTGGTACTCCCAGGTTTCGTTGAAAGCCCAGCGGAAATAATGTGCTCCGTTGCAATGCATGGAAAGGCCTATCCAAAGTTCCCTGAAATCCAAATTCCGGCTGTAGGTAAGAGCATCGATGGTGGGAGCCGGACAGGGCTGGAGCCATTCGGACTCAAAGGTGTGGCCCTCACCCCCCTGGGAGGGACGGGTTTCAATATGCAGACGATAACGCTGATTCTCCTTAAGTTTGGAAGTGTCAAAATAGAGGAGGCCATTTGAAGTGAGGGTGGAAGAAGAAGAAAAAGGATCCAGATTCTCTACCCCTTCCACCCGGGTGCCGTCCTCCCCTTCAATGTACCCATGGGCATATACGGGGATTTCCTCATAGTCGGTCAGGTTAAAGGGACGGACATGGCTGAGTTTCACGGTTGTAACACTGCCGATAAGGATATCACCCTCAACCACCAGGGGGTATTCGCCTCCCCGTTCGATATCCACCTCATAGGGATAGATGCACGTTGCAGCCAGTAACGTGACAGCGGCAAAAACCGCGGTGCGGAACAGTATCTTGGTGCTCATCAGAATTTCAGGTTGAGGTTGACATACGGGATGGGACAGGCGAACACGGACAGCATGTAACTGTCCAGTCCGTCGAAGAAGACAGAGTAGGCATTCTTGCGGGCCGTGACGTTATACACGCCCACGGTCCAGGACATGTGCGTTAGCCGTTTTAGGTAGTGTCCCGGGTCTATGTTCACGGCCAGATCCAGCCGGAAGTAGTCCGGGATGCGGTAAGTATTGCGCTGGGAATAGGCCAGCCGGGTGCCGCCGCCATATTCGTAGGTGCCGATAGGCAGGGTTACAGGCCGTCCTGTAGCATATTCCAGGTTGGCCGATATGGAATAACGGTGGGTAAACTTATAATTGGCTACCAGCTTCACCTCATGGGGTTTGTCGTGCGGAGCGTTGTACCAGGCGCCGCCGTTGATGGTGGCCACTCCCCTGTCCTCCATTTCGCGAAGGAGGGTACGGGAATAGGAATAGGACAGCCAGCCGGTGAGTTTGCCGGTGGTTTTCTTGGCCATCACCTCTACGCCGTAGGCCTTACCGTAAGTCTCCACCAGGTCATCTGCCAGGTGGGAATTCATGAGCGTGGTGGCACCGGACTTATAGTCCAGCTGGTGGGCCGATTGTTTATAGTAGCCCTCTAGGGTAAGGTCTATGGTGCCGTTGGCAATGGTCCAGTACACACCGCCCGCGGCCTGCCAGCCGGTTTGCGGACGGATACGGTCCGTGGACAGCTGCCAGGTGTCGATGGGAGAGATGGAAGAAGTGTTGGAGATGAGGTGGATGTGCTGGCTCATAGTATTGAAGCCGGCCTTCACCGAAAGGTTGTCCAGGAAAGAGTACTTTCCGGAAATACGAAATTCCGGATTCAGATAGAACTTGCTGGGATTCAGCGCCAGGAATCCGCTCAGGCGGATACCCCCTTCCAGGGATAACTTGGAAGTCACGGTCCAGCTGTCACTCACGAACAGGGCAGGTTCCACGGCCCGCTGGATGTCCAGGTTCCAGGTCTTCACCAGCGACTCACCCTCGTAGAGCGGAGACATGATACCAGGCTGCAGATGATAATAGATGGCATCGGCACCCATGGAAAGGGTGTGCGCGCTGTTTACCGCATATTGGAAATTCATCTTCAGGAAGCCCTGGTTGATTCCCGTATCCACTTTATAGCCGGACAATTGGTTCTTTCCCAGACTGTTCTCCAGCCGTGCGCCATAGCGGTCGTAGCCCACGGATGCAGTAAAGTTGAGCCGCCCGCTGAGCCGGCTGCGCCACCTGAGCGATCCGTTGAGGTTGGAGTAGCGGAAGGCCGGATCCCTGGAGAACTCGAATCCGTCCCGGGACCAGTACACAAAGCCCTGCAGGGTGTTGGCCTCGTTGATTTTGTGGGTTACACTGGCGTTTACATCGCTGAAAGAAGCTTTTCCGCCGGCATACTCGCTGGTCTGGGGCAACAGCTTCAGGAGCCAGTTGGAATAAGTGGTGCGTCCTCCAACGATGAAGGTTGTCTTTCCCTTTACAAGGGGTCCTTCCAGATGGAAACGGCTGGTTAACAGGCCGATTCCCAGGGATCCCGCGATCTTGTTGGCATTGCCCTCCCGGGTACGGACATCCAGCACTGAAGAGATACGTCCGCCCATGGAAGCCGGAATGCTGCTCTTGTACAGTTCCACTTCGCTCACGATGTCCGGATTGAAGGCCGAGAAGATACCGAACAGGTGCGTGGGATTGTAGATGGTACCGTCGTTGAACAGCACCAGGTTCTGGTCCACGGAACCGCCGCGCACATTGAAGCCGCTGGAGGCCTCTCCCACGGACTTGACGCCCGGCAGGGTGAGGATGGCCTTGATAATATCGCCTTCGCCAAAAGCGCTGGGAATCTTGTTGATAACCTCCACCCTCACACGTTCGATACCCATTTTAGCGTCCCGATGGTGCGAGAGCGCACTGGCCGAAACCACGGCTCCGGTGAGGGCGAGCACCTTCTCTTTCATCACCACGTCCAGTACGCCGTCGTCCCAGACCTTGAGGTTCAGGTGCATATCGTCCAGTGAATAGCCGCTCAGGTTCAGGAGGTTGTCTCCCACCGGAAGCGCAATCCTGTAAAAACCCGTTGCATCGGTAAGGGCATAAACTCCGGTCTTTTCCTCATAGACGGAAACGCCCACGAGGGGTTCTCCGGACGAAACATCCCGTACATGGCCGCTCACATACACCTTTCCCGTCCGGCCCGCATTGCTCTCCCCTATCTCGTACACCTTGTTCTGGAAAGTGACCACGGCGCTCTGCTCGGCCAGGAACTGCTGCAGGGCACTGTCATCGGCCTCGGCCTTGCCCTTGTTGAAATAGCCGGCGGGAAGGGACGTAAAGACGGATTTGCTGTGAAGTATGAAGCGGTCCGTTCCGTAACTGCTGATTACATACCCTTTTTCCTTAAGGGCATTGAAAGCGGCTTCCACGAACGATTCCCGGGGGGCGCTCACGGTAAAGGAGGACTGCTCGGCGGCGTCTTTAATATAGTAGACGTTTCCCGGATAAAGGGCACGGATCACCGTTACGAGCGAATCCAACTCCACACGCCGGATATCCATGGTCCCCTGCGCAGAAAGGGTGGCGCCGCCCAGGGCTGCGGCAGCCAGGAGGGTGCAAATTAACTTCTTCATTGGGCGGCAGCGTTAAGGACAGCCTTGCAATAGGCATCGAAATTGGCTTTGGAGCTGCCGATCCCTGCTGCTTTCACCGCTTTGCGGATGTCTTTCCTCTTGGCGGAGGGGAATTTGCGCAGGAGTGAGCCCCGGCTTTTAATGCGTGAAAAATCCCCTACCGCGTCACGGAAATAATAAGTGGTCTTTAGGGAGAAGTAGCGGTAAACGTCGGAACGGTAATGCTCGTCGTAATAACCTATTTCCCTACCGTTTACGTCATTGACTGATTCGGTGAGGGTTTTATCCACACGTTTGTACACGTGCTCCGGTCCGCTGCCAAAGACCTCGTAAAAGCCTTCGGCCAGTTCCTCACCGGGACCTATTCCCACAAAATGACGATCCCCGATGGTTAGGGAGGGCGTCAGGGAGGGAGGAAGCGCGACAGCCGCAACTCCCAAGGCCTTCTTCACCAGTGCACGTTGCTCCCGTGCATCGATATTCAGGAGGACATCCCGGTAAAGATTATCTTCAAAGACTATATCACCGCTCATGAAATCCGGCTGCTCCCAATAAGGATTCCCGTTGGCGGGAAAACTGATACGGGTTGCCTGTTTCCCGCGGAAAAGGACGGAATGGTCTCCGGACGCCAGCTGGAAGATCTCCAGTTCGTCCGGAACCTGTGCATTCAGCGGCCTTACCGACAGGAAAAAAGCCGCCAGACAAAGGAGGATGGGGAGTGAGTTTTTCATTAACGCAAATATAATACATTTCCCTAATAATATATAACACGCTATAAGGTAAAATACTTCTTCCATCATCTTTTTTTATTATCTTTGTAAGACACTAAGACGAACTGAGAATGAAACCCAAAGCATTGTTCATCGGCGGCACCGGCACCATCAGCACCGCCATTACCGCCGCCCTGGCGGCCGGAGGAAAATGGGACCTCACCCTCCTGAACCGGGGTTCCCGCAGCGCCGCCGTACCGGAAGGCGTCAAGGTTATCCAGGCCGATATTGAAGACGAAAAACGTTTTGCCAGCCTCCTGGAAGGCACTTTCTGGGATTGCGTGTGCGACTTCATCGGCTTTGTTCCGGCGCAGGTAGAGCGGGACTGGCGGCTGTTCAGAGGGAAGACCCGGCAGTACATGTACATCAGTTCCGCATCGGCGTACCAGAAACCCGCCACCTCTCCGTTCATTACGGAAGGAACGCCCATGGCCAATCCCTACTGGGAGTATTCCCGCAACAAGATTGCCTGCGAAGCTTTCCTCATGGAGAAATACCGGGAGGAAGGCTTCCCTGTAACCCTCATCCGCCCCAGCCATACCTACGACGAACGCTCCGTTCCCCTGGGCGTTCACGGGGACAAAGGCTCCTGGCAGGTGCTCCGGCGGATGATGGACGGTAAGAGGGTAATCATTCACGGAGACGGCACCTCGCAGTGGACGCTCACCCACAATTCGGACTTTGCGAAAGGGTTCATCGGCCTCATGGGCAATCCGCACGCACTGGGTAACGTCTTCCAGATTACCTCCGACGAAACCCTTACCTGGAACCAGATTTATGAGGTCATTGCCGGCAAGCTGGGCGTAGAGCTCAAAGCCTGCCACGTATCTTCGGAATTCCTCTCCGAGATTGGTCCGTAC
>JAIKYL010000052.1 GCA_024683255.1 Bacteroidales bacterium
CGGCAACGTGGAAGTGGCCCGTCTGGAGAAGGGTCTTCCCATCCTGGCAACCATCGCCGGCGGCGCTCCCATGATCGGTTTCCTGGGTACGGTAATGGGTATGGTGCAGGCCTTCTTCAACATGTCCAAGGCCGGCAACAACATTGACATCACCCTCCTCAGTGACGGTATCTACACCGCCATGCTCACCACCGTGGGCGGCCTTATCGTGGGCATCATCGCGTACTTCGGTTACAACTGGCTCACCTCCAAGGTCTCCAACCTGGTGTACAAGATGGAAAGCTCCACCCTGGAATTCATTGACATCGTTCTTAACGAACCCGGCGAAGAATAGCGTATGGCACTCAAGCGAAACACCAAGGTGGACTCTTCGTTCTCGGTATCCAGCATGACGGATATCGTGTTCCTGCTGCTCATCTTCTTCCTGGTCACCTCCACGCTCATCAACCCCAACGCCCTCAAGCTGTTGCTTCCCAAGAGCACCGGGCAGGTGAACGCCAAGGCCACCGTAAGCGTGAGCATCAAGGACTGGGGGGACGACACCTACACCTACCACGTGAACGGAGCGCAGGACCCGCTCTCCTACGAAGCAGTGGAAGACGAGCTCATCGGCCTCCTTTCGGCCGAAGAGGACCCCACCTTCTCCATTTACTCGGACGAAAGCGTTCCGGTGGGAGAAGTGGTACAGATTATGAATATTGCCAAGCGGAACCACTACAAGGTAATTCTGGCAACGCAACCTGAATAAGTTATGCAACCCTATCAGCGGACCAGGCAGCGGCGTGACAAACGCGCCAACGTGACGGGCATCCTCGTCACGGTGGCGGTGCATGCCCTGGCGCTGATAATCTGCCTTACCAGCGGCCTGTCCTATCTGGATCCGCCGCCCCCGGAGCGCACCTCCCTGGTGATAGAATTTGAAGAGGAGATTACAGTGGAGAAGCCCACGCCCTCTCAGATTGGCCGGGAACCGCAGGCAGAGAATGTGGATGTAACCAAACCCGTGGAGCTGGTGCAGCAGGCCGAATCCCCCTATGTGAAGGACAAGCCCAACACCACCCCGGCCACCAAGCCGGACACCCACGGAGACGTGGAAGTGCCCACGCCCAAGCAGGAGGAACCCAAGCTGGATCCCCGCGCCTCCTTCCCCGGCATGAGCAGCCAGGACAATACCGCCACCACCCCGCACGGCGCCCAGGAGTCATCGGCCGAATTCAAGGCCGGTCAGCCGGACGGCAACGCCAAGGAAGGCCGTACGGAAGGCAACGCCAATGCGCACCTGCAGGGCCGGCAAGTGCTGGGCACCCTGCCCCTTCCCGCGTATTCCACCCAGCTGGAAGGAATTGTGGTAGTGCAAATTAAAGTGAACCAATACGGAGAGGTGACGGAAGCCATTGCCGGCGCGGAAGGCACCACCGTAACAGACAAAACCCTGTGGACCGCGGCCAGAAACGCCGCTCTCAAGGCCCACTTCAACCAAAAGGCTGATGCCCCCGCTGTGCAGTTGGGCACCATCACCTATAAATTCAAACTCAAATAACGACGTGAGTCGCATTTTTATCTATGGAAGAAAACAAGAAAGGTACGAGAAAACGTATCGTGAGAAAGGCCTATGAAGGCCATGCAGAAAAAGTAGATTACAGCACCAGCCGCAGCTTCGATTCTGAAGACCGGCCGGCCCGTCGCACCTACTCCACCGGACGCTCCTCCGACGGAGAACACCGTTCCTACGGTGACAGAAAGCCCTTCAGCGGCACCCGCAAACCCGGCGACGGAACCCGTAAACCCACCGACGGCACCCGCAAGCCTTATGGCGCCAAGCCGGAAGGCCGCAGCGGTTATGGAAAGCCGTCCTTTGGCTCCAAGCCCGGCGCCCGCAAGCCCGCCTTTAAAAAACACAACCAGGCCGACGAAGGCATGAACGCCATGCTGCGCCGCAAGCCCCAGGTGAACGGCCGCAATTACAGCGACGACGACACCGTAAAGACCGAAATCCAGGAAGTGGTACGCCTGAACAAGTTCATTGCCAATTCCGGCGTCTGCTCCCGCAGGGAGGCCGATACGCTCATCCAGAGCGGCGTGGTCACCGTGAACGGGGAAGTGATTACCGAACTGGGTACCAAGATCAACGTCCTCACGGACGACGTCCGCTTCAACGGACAGCGCCTCAAGGGTGAGGAGAAAGTCTATATCGTGATGAACAAGCCCAAGGGCTATGTGACCACCGCCAGCGACCCGCATGCGGAAAAGACGGTGATGGACCTGCTGAAAGGCTGCCCCACCCGCGTATTCCCGGTGGGCCGGCTGGACAAGAACACCACGGGCGTTCTCATGTTCACCAACGACGGAGAGATGGCCGAAAGGCTCACCCACCCCTCCTACAACAAGAAAAAGATCTACCAGGTGGTCCTGGACGCCCCCCTCTCGGAGGATGACAAGGCCAAGATCCTGGAAGGCATAGAGCTCAGCGACGGCATCGTGGCGGCCGATGAACTGGAATACATCGACGCACACGACCATCGGCAGCTGGGCATTGAGATCCACTCCGGAAAGAACCGTATTGTCCGCCGCATCTTCGAGTCCCTGGGCTACGAGGTGCGCGCCCTGGACCGCGTGTATTTCGCCGGCCTCACAAAGAAGGGTCTCAAGAAGAGCGACTGGCGTTACCTTACGGAAGGCGAAGTGAACATCCTTAAGATGGGAGCATACGTATAATGGCGCACAGGGCAGGTTTCGTCAATATCATCGGCAATCCGAACGTGGGTAAATCCACGCTCATGAACGCCCTGGTGGGGGAAAAGCTTTCCATCGTCACCGCCAAGGCCCAGACCACGCGGCACCGCATCATGGGCATTGTGAGCGGAGAGGACTACCAGATTGTGTATTCGGACACGCCGGGCATCCTGAAGCCCAATTACCGGCTCCAGCAGAACATGCTCAGCTTTGTGGACACCGCCATCGGCGATGCCGATATCATCCTGTACGTGACGGACACCGTGGAGAAAGGCGACAAGAACGAAGCCTACATTGAGAAGCTCCGGAAACTGGACTGCCCGGTGATCCTGGTCATCAACAAGATTGACATCTCCACCCAGGAAAAGGTGGTGGAACTCATGGAGTGGTGGAAGGAGCAACTGCCCAAGGCAGTGATCATTCCGGCATCGGCCCAGGAGAAATTCAACCTGGAGAGCATCCTGGAGGCGGTTTCCAGCCGGCTTCCGGAGGCTCCGGCCTGGTTTGACAAGGAGCAGTTCACGGACAAGAACCTCCGCTTCTTCGCCTCGGAGATCCTGCGGGAGAAGATCTTCCTCAACTACAGCGAGGAAATCCCCTACAGCTGCCAGGTGGAGATTGAAGCTTTCCACGAAGGCGAGGACCGCTACGAGATAAGCGCCGTCATCTATGTGATGCGGGATTCCCAGAAGGGAATCATCATCGGCAAGGGCGGACAGATGCTCAAAAAGGTGGGCACTGAAGCCCGCAAGGACATGGAAGACTTCTTCCAAAAAAAGGTATTTTTAAGTACATTTGTTAAAGTAGACCCCGACTGGCGGGAAAGCCGCAAGGAACTCCGCCGGTTCGGTTATGAGTTCTGATTATGGCAGACGAGTGGGACGACATTGAGAAGCAGGGCCCCGAAGAGGAACCCGAAGAGGAATTGGGCGAAGACGCCGTTGCGTCGGGGAAATTCGACAGGCTTCTGAGCAGTGACAGCCGCAAGTTCAAGCTGTCCGGCATGTTCAGGGACTGGTATCTGGACTATGCGTCCTATACCATCCTGGACCGGGCCGTTCCGCACATTGTGGACGGCTTCAAGCCGGTTCAGCGCCGTGTGCTGCACACCATGGCCGTGATGGACGACGGCCGATACACCAAGGTGGCCAACATCGTGGGCCAGGCCATGCAGTACCATCCGCACGGCGACGCCTCCATCCTTGGCGCCCTTGTTACCCTCGGCCAAAAAGGCCTTCTCATCGACTGCCAGGGAAACTGGGGTAACATCCTCACCGGAGATTCCAACGCCGCGCCGCGTTACATTGAGGCCCGGCTTTCCAAATTTGCCAAGGAAGTGGTCTTCGATCCCAAGGTAACCGCCTGGATGACCTCCTACGACGGCCGCAACCAGGAACCTACGGAACTCCCCGTGCGCTTCCCGCTGCTGCTGGCCCAGGGCACCGAAGGCATCGCCGCCGGCCTCAGCTCCAAAATCCTGCCCCACAACTTCAACGAACTCATAGACGCCTCCATCGCCATCCTGCGGGGAGAACCGTACGAACTTTTGCCGGACTTCCCCACCGGTGGCATTGCAGACTGTTCCAAGTATAACCAGGGCCGACGGGGCGGCATGGTGAAGGTGCGCGCCCGCATCAACAAGGTGGACAAGTCCACCGTCACCATCACGGAAATCCCCTACGGAAAGACCTCCCAGGCCATCATTGACAGCATCATCAAGGCCAAGGACAAGAAGAAGATCAACATCAAGAAGATAGACGACATGACCACCGACAAGGTGGAGATCATCATCCATCTTCCTGCCGATGTCTCTCCGGACAAGACCATAGACGCCCTGTACGCCTTCACGGAATGCGAGACCAAGATTGCCCCCAACGCCTGCGTGATCCGGGACAACAAGCCGGTGTTCCTGTCCGTGAACGAAATTCTGGAATACGACACCTGGCACACCCGGGACATCCTGGAGGCTGAACTGCAGGTAAAGCTGGGCGAACTGGAGAACGAATGGCACTACAGCTCCCTGGAGCGCATCTTCTTTGAAAACCGCATCTATAAGGTGTTGGAACTGAACCAGAAGAGCTGGGAGGAGCAGCTGGACGACATCCTTAACCAGATGCTTCAGTACCAGGACCTTCTGCATCGGCCCATTGTGATGGAAGACATCCTCAAGCTGGTGGAGAAGCCCGTCAGGAAGATTTCCAAGTTCGACACCAAGGCCCTGGACGAGAAGATTTACGCCATTGAGGACCAGATCAACGACGTGAAGGACAAGCTGGCCCACATGACGGAATTCACCATCGAATGGTTCAAGGGCCTCAAGAAGAAATACGGGAAAGACTGGCCGCGCCTTACGGAGATTTCCTCCCTGGAGAACATCACCGTCACCAAGGTGGTGTCCAACAATGCCAAGCTTTACGCCAACCTGGCGGAAGGCTTCGTGGGCATCGGCCTCAAGAAGGACGAAGGCGTGGAATTCATCAGCGAGTGCTCGGACCTGAGCGAGATCATCGTCATCGGCCGGGACGGCAAGTTCCACGTTACCAAGGTGAGCGACAAGGCTTTCTTCGGCAAAGACCTCCTTTATGCCGGTGTCTTTGTCCGCGGCGACGAACGAACCATCTACAACGTGATTTACCGTGAGGGCAAGGGCCCGGCCCATTACGCCAAGCGCTTTGCCATCACCTCCGTCACGCGGGACAAGGAATACGACATCACCACCGGGGCCGATGGCTCCAAGATCCTCTGGTTCACCGTGAACCACAATGGAGAAGCGGAGACCGTGCGCGTTTCGCTCCGGCCCAAGAAGGGACTCAAGAAGACCTCGCTGGAGTGGGATTTCGCCTCCCTGGCCATCAAGGGACGTGCCTCCAGAGGTAATCTTGTTACCAAGAACGCCATTGCCCGCATCCAGCTCAAGTCCAAGGGTGTCACCACCCTGGAAGGCAAGGACATCTGGTACGACCCGGACATCCAGCGCCTGAACGAGGACGGCCGGGGAGACCACCTGGGCAAGTTCTCCGGGCAGGACCGCGTGCTGGCCATCTTTGCCGACGGTTCCTTCTACACTACCACGTATGACCTGGTGAACAAGTACCAGGGAGATGTGGTACGGATAGAGAAATGGGACCCGGGCCGCGTGTACACCGTCCTGTATTGGGACAACGCTGCCAAGGCATACTACATCAAGCGTTTCAGCTTCCCGGAAAGCAACAATACGCCGCAGCTGTTCATTGCCGATGCCCGCGGTTCCAAGCTGGTGGACCTTTCGGACGACCTGCACCCGCAGGTGGTCCTCACCTTTGGCGGCAAATTCCAGCACCGGGAAGAGGAAATTATTGATGCCGAGGAGTTTATTGCTAAGAAGGGCTTTGCCGCCAAGGGCAAGAAATGCTCTCCGTACGACCTCAAATCCGTAGCCTTCGGCGAACCGCTCCACAAGCCGGAAGACGACCTGGAACCCGCCGAAAGTCCGGAGCCGATGGACGTGGAAATTGACGAGGACTTCCCGGAAGAAACCCCCGCCATGGAAGCCGAGCCCTCCCCCGCCGCCCCGTCCAAGGACGAAGGCGACGCTCCGGTAGTTGACTTCTCCGACTGGGAACCTACTTTGTTCTAACGAGGGGCAAGCCCCTCGAGCACCCCGGGGCCTTTTCGCCTTTCCATCTTTTGCCTCACGGCAAAAGACACGGCCCGGCCCCGCGCCTGATGGCACGATCGCTTCGCTCCAAACCTTTTAATAACGAATATGTTAATTGCAATTACAGGCTTCATGGGAAGCGGAAAGACAACGGTGGGGCGCATTGTGGCCGATGCGCTCCTATGTCCGTTCCTGGACCTGGACGAAATCATTGTGAAAAAGGCCGGCCGGAGCATCCCGGATATCTTTGCGGCCGAAGGGG
>JAIKYL010000236.1 GCA_024683255.1 Bacteroidales bacterium
TTGGAGGACAGATGACAGAAGGGATCTGGACTCCATGCCCCAGATCTTGATCAACTCCTGCCCTACAGATTTCCAACTAACACGGCCCTCATCGTTCTTTTGACCGCAGATTGGACAAAAGTCTCCTTCGTAGGAGCGGCCGCAGTTGACGCAGACATGTTGTTCTACTGTGTCCTCGTATTGAAACGGCGCAACTTGCCAGGCGCGGAAACGCCGGTATTGTTCTTTAAGACTCATCATGATAATTCCAATCTCAGAACCCACATAGGACTGTCGGAGCCGGCCAGAACCTCGTCAACACAAGTTTCGCCGGTAGGGACGAATCCACATTTTTCCATGACACGGCCGCTTGCCGGGTTGTCAATGAAGTGGCTGCCTATCAGTGACCGTATATCCGTGGTTTTCCTGATATGGTCGAGCATCAGTTGCAAAGCCTCCGTGCAGATGCCTTTGTTCCAATAAGGCTTACCCACCCAGTAACCCACAAGCGGCTCACCTGCCCTCGAAGGAAGATGGTTGCCATCAGAGTTCATATAACCCATCGCCCCTAGAGGTTCACCCGTCTCTTTAAGCACAATTGCCCATGTCGTGTCACTATGGAAAACAGTCCGGATGATTTCAAGGCTTTCCTTAATGGATTTATGGGGAGGCCAGCCTGCACGAGGCCCTACCTCCGGGTCGGAAGCATATTTATAAAGGGCCGCTGCATCATTTTCCCGCCATGGGCGGAGCTCGATTCTGTCCGATTCCAAGGTGATGCCATCATACCCCAATTGCCCGGGAAGACGTAGCTTATCCTTCTTTGGGAAAGTGGCTTCAAATTCCTCAAACGCTTCCGGATCCTCATCAGCAACGAAATAACCCTTGGGAGGACAATAGGTGGCTTCTTCTATTCCATTAGCCTTGAGCCACCCTGGAATGAGTTCCTGGGCCAGGAAGAATGGAACGACATCTTCTTTGGGAAAGTCGTGATAGTGAATGTTCTTTTTGCTTGCCAGGTCAAAACCAGCATGCTTGTAGAAGTCGATATTGCCCTCCATACACAAGAAGCCTACACCCAATTTACGGGCCTCCTCCAGAGCATATCGAAGCAATCTTAGCCCATAACCCTTACGCTTGAAGTCAGGATGGATGCTGATGGGGCCGAAGGTCCAGGAAGGTTTCTTTGTACCGTCGTTCAAAACCAATTCTGCCCTTGAGAACATCACGTGACCGATGATGCGGCCATCTTCTTCCATCACAAAATCCAACTCCGGAATAAAATCCGGATTGTCACGGTAACAATGCAAGACAAAATGTTCCGTGCAACCAGGGCGATACACATTCCAAAAAGCTTCGCGGGTGAGGTCCTCCACCTCACGGTAATCGGCGGGTTTTTCAAGTCTGATTTTCATTGTAGTTCACGTGGCACAGGTCACAACTTCTTAGCTAACATATAACCCATAGTGGCGACGGCAATGGCTTCGGCCGTGACGATGAGCTCGAGCGGAACCATTCCGGCCGACTTATGGAGCATTACGGCTCCGGCATCGACAACGGCATGGAGGGCGATGGCTACGGGGAACAGCCACAGCCATTTACCACCTTTACGGACGGCCACCCAAACCAGCATGGAAAGACCCAAGTGAAGTACAAGGGCGGAGAAACGCTCCCAAAGACCGATAAGCAAGGCCCCGGCACCGATTGTCTGCAGCTGATCCAGTTGTGCCTGTAACTGTGCAACGGCATCATCCGGGACCTTGGAAAAGATGATATCAGTCTGCCCGGCATTGATCAAAGCCGAGATCGCCAAGTTGTTAATCATGGTTATGCCGAAGACTATGAGCATTTCCACACCTCCATGCCCGATACCGTAAGCTACACCGGGAAGCGGTGCAGATGGTTCCTTTTTCATCAGGAACTTCATGGAGAGGAAACGGCCGGTTTCTTCAAATACACCGGCAGCCAAACCGCCATAAATGGCATACCGGAGCGTATTGTTCAGGATTGACGTTCCATGCGGCCCCTTAAGGACCAATTGGTGCATGATGCTTTCCAGAACCAGGGCAAAAAGGATGAATGTCCCGGCACCAATAAGAATGGTAGATAGCTTGGCATGATGCTTTCGCACCAGATAGACGGACAAGCAGATGGGAATGGCAATGCCCAAAACAGCATTGGCGGCCATCATTATGAGCGAACCCACGGGAACCATATGAATATCAATTTATCAATGTTCAGTGAATGTCAGTTTCCGATATTCCTGCCCAGCGGCACTCGAAGTCCCAGATAGCTTCATCTAAGGCCATGCCTCGCAGGCAGGCTTCCTGCTCCGGGGTGCGTTTCCTCTGGGACTGCATGTTTATGAAGGGTTCTCCCGCGTCGAAGGCGTCCAGCACCGCATTGAAGAACATCTCCCAACGCGGCTTGTAGAATGTCTCCACCAGGCCGTCCCAGTCACGGTTGGCATAGTCTGAAAGGTAATAGGAGTCTCCCCAAACCGTGATGATGGTGCGGGCGTTCCGCTCGAAATAATCTTTTTCCTGAGATGTACTACCCCAGGAGCGGGCGGTTGAAATCCATTTTTCCAATGAGAACTCCGGCCGGGTTTTGAGCACGGCTATAAGTGAGTCGCAGATGGAAAGAAAATGGTCTCTGGCCGCTGTCATTCCCTCCCGGTCACCGGCGTAATAGGCGACTGTGAAGCGGTCGCGCACTGGCTGGGCTCTGTCCACCAGCACCTGCCGACGTGCGTTTGCAAGATCGAAGCAGAAAGCATCAGAAGTCCCATCCACCGTTTCAAGCATGGCCAGGGCATCTTCGAGGTCGGCCGGATTATAAGCCCGTTTGATTTCCGTGGTCCAATTCCAGATACCCTCCAGATTGGGGTGGGCACATACAATGTCCGAGGAAGAGGTGCTGGTGTGGGTGATGCTAACCTCATTCACGATTTTGTGCCAGTAGGCCCGGTACGTGGAGTCCGGACGACCAAGGCGGCGGTCGGCAATGTTGTCAATATAGACCTCAACCGGCCTACGGTTGCTCCACGCCTGATCCAATAGCGCCTGGTAAATGGGTTCGTTGACTCCGAAGCCCTCCAGTGTGGATCCGATGCCCACGAAACCGGGACCTCCTTCGGCCCTGGTAGCGGCAATCCGGTCCGCGTTAAGGTGATAGTCACCCTCGATGCAGGTCATGCCACCGAAGTTGCCCAAATAGCACCAGATGAAATCGTGTCCGTAGAACTGATCCGTCTTGCGCCAGATCTCCACGTAGTCGCTTTCGTAGTCCAACAGGATAAGCCGGCCCTTGGGCACGGCACCAAGATAAGCCTTGATGCGCTCCGGCGTCCAGCTTTTGCTAAGAAACAGCCAGCCCATCTGAAGCCAAACCGCATCCGGATCTACTGAAGCAAGGGATTCATAGATACCCTTTGACAGCATGGCCAGAGTGTCCGGCTCCCATGAAGGAGGCGCCACTTCGTTGAAGGAGTCCAGTCCGTAGATGTGCGAAGTGCCGTACATACGAGTCTGCTCTTCCAGGAAATCCTTCTGGATACGGCTGAATATGGGATCCGTGGGATTGAGGAAGGTACATCGGCGATCATTGGTGAAATTCCCCCAGCGGGCCACCTGGGAGGTATCCAGGGGTTGGTCAACCACACCGGCGAGTTCCCGTGGGATATGGCCGGAAAAAGCCGGCAACACGGGCTTCATGTTCAGTTCGCGTTCCCTTTTCAAAATACGTTTTTGCAACTCTGCCTGGCCGTCTATCCAGCTTTGGGGTAGAGGTCCCTGCCAGCGGTCAACATTGCACATCCGCTGCCATGGCAGATGGGCAGGCCCTGTGAAGAAAGCGCGGATCTGCTCGTCAGTGAGGCCGTATTTACGCCAGACTTTCTGCCAGACGGCTTCCTCGCCCGTGATGGCCAGAGGCATATTAACCCCGTTCAGGGCCATCCAGTCAATGAAGCGCTCCCACTCTTCCCACTTCCACCAGGGCATGGTGTAGCCCAGCGTGCAGTAGTTCATGAAAAAGCGGATTGGATTCTCCGCCTTGCCAGTCACCGGCTCCGGAACGGGAGGCAGCACGGGAGGCAGTTCCACCGGATTGTAATGGTACCAGCTGACATCGGCGAGGCAATACTCCTGAATATAGCGGTTCAGGCCCACAGCCATGGAATTGGCGTTGTTACCCCGGATGAGGACTCTGTTCCCTTTCTGGCGTAGCTCGTAGCAGTCTTCTGAGGCTGATACCTGCTCAAAGACAATCCCACGGGCCTGCGGCCCCATCACGCGGCCGGCCAACGCACTGGCTGCTTTTTCATCTTCACTCCTGCAGGCGGAAAACGCCAGCAGAAGCAGGGCAAACAGAAATATCCTTTTCATAGTACTAATATAGGGAACTTCGCGATATTTACGTAAAAGTGGTAAATAAAACCGTAAAGTAGTTAATACCTCTTCGGAAGAAACTTCCTACCTTTGTAACAGAAAAGAAGGCGTATGAATTAAGTAAAAGTTTATAATATCACTGAACAGACATGAAACGTACTGGATTATT
>JAIKYL010000058.1 GCA_024683255.1 Bacteroidales bacterium
GCGGCATCGGCCTCACCCACCGATTCCGTGAGGAGGTCTATGAAACGGGGGTCAAACATTGCTGCCCGGCCACATGTTGGGGTCGAAGCCTTCCGGCATCTTGCCGTTGGAGGCGTCCACCAGGCCGTCCACCACCTTGTCCAGGGCCTCTTTGATCTTGCCGGAGAGCATCATCTTCATCATGAGGTTCAGATCGGCCTCCGCCTTGATCCAGAAGTCCGTCTTGAAGGCGTCTTCCGCGGCGGGCTCGAAATGAATTTCTATATGGAAGGCAAACGGGGCGCCGTAGTCCACCAGCTCAATGCGGCTGTAGGGCACTCTCTGGTGCACTTTGACGCCAATGTTGAAGCCCTGTACGGTGGCGGTAAGGGTGTCGTAACTGGCCTGGATCATGCTCCTTTTGTCTTCCGGCAGCATGCGCTGGAAGTTCTGCAGATCCACCATGGACATGTACAGCTCGTAGGGCTGACGGGAAACTATGCCGTGTTTGCTTTCGATTTCTGTCATAATTCGCTATCTTTGTGTTCGATTAGACGGACTGCAAAGTTAACAAAAATCATGCACAAAATCTATTTCGGCAAAAGGTGCATTATTATTTGCTCTCCTTCAGAGGAAGCGCTCATGGACGCCAACTCCGTGGAATTCCACGTGGGGGAGGTGCTGGACATCCATGCCCTGGTGCGGATGTTCGAGGTACAGGACAGCCTTTCCCGCATCTATATTCCCACGGAAGACATTGAGAAAACCTATCGGCGCATCTGCCAGGAATTCAAGGAAGTGAATGCCGCCGGAGGGCTGGTGAGCAACCGCCGCGGAGACTTCCTCCTTATCTCCAGAAGCGGCCTCTGGGACCTGCCCAAGGGCCATCAGGAGCCGGGAGAGGACATTGAAGTGTGCGCTATGCGGGAAGTGCAGGAAGAGACGGGAGTGGACCAGCTGGAGCTGCGCCGCCTCATCTGCGTCACGGATCACGTGTACTTCCGGGACAACCTGTGGCACCTCAAGCACACCTGGTGGTACGACATGCTTTACACGGATCCCACCAACCTGACGCCCCAGCGGGAGGAAGACATTTCCAAAGCCGCCTGGGTGGCAAAATCCTCTTTGCCGCCTTTCCTTAAAAATACTTATCCTTCCATCGTGGAAGTCTTCCGCGAGGCGCGGATTTAATCGGCCTTTACCGTAACGGCGGGATCGATCTTGGAGACATAGCGGGCGGGCAGCCAGAGCATGGCCAGAATGGCCAGGAAGGCCAGCACGTCGGCTGCCAGGATCCAGGGCAGATTCACGTGCACCGGCACATAGGAAACGAAGTAATTGGCCGGGTCCAGGGGGATGAGATGCGTGGTGCCCTGAATGAGGCAGAAAAGCAGCGCCAGGGCGTTGCCGATGAGCATTCCCTTTAAAACCACGCCGGCTCCCACGCGTACGAAAACGCCGCCTACGGCCTTGTTGTCCATGCCCATGGTCTTGAGCGTGCCGATGGTGGAGATGTTCCTGAGGAGCAGGATCAGCAGGCCCGAAATCATGTTGAAACCGGCCACCACCGTCATGAGGATGAGGATGGTGAAAACGTTGAAATCCAACAGTTCCAGCCAGTCAAAGACCTGCGGATAGGCGCGGGGAGAGGCCGTGACATAGAGGTTGTCTTCCTCTTCGGTTCCGCTGTTCAAAAAGCACACTCCAATTTGCGCCGCCACTTTGTCCAGGGTGGCGCGGTCCCGGAAACGGTCGGCCACCTCCACTTCCAGGCAAGACACCTCATCGGCCTCCCAGCCGTTCAGGCGCTGCAGGTCCTCCAGGTTGGCGTAGACCATGAGATTGTCGTCCATTTCCACCAGGTCACGATGGACGGCGGTGATGCGGAATTTCCGCACCCGGACTTTTTCGCCGATGAAATATGTGGTGAGGTTGTCTCCCACGCCCAGCCCCATGATCCGGGACAGACGCTCCGGAATGGAGACGGTGAGGGAGGAATCCGGACGCTGGATGCCTTTCACCAGCACCCCGTGGATGCGGTCTCCGTCCTTTACCACGCCGCTACGGAGCACGGCGGGACGGATGCCCTTAACGCCCGGGACGGAAAGGAGGGCTTCCTGAGAAGGAAGTTTAAGGGGCATGGAGGCCATTTCGCCCAGGGAACGGTCCTGGGGCTGGATGCGGATGTCGCCCACCATAGCCGCCACCCCGTCCCGCACGGCTGCACGGAAGCCGGAGGAGACGGCTACGGCGACGATCATCACGAAGAAACTGACGGCAATGGCCACTGCCGCCAGTTTTCCTTGAAACGAAAGCTTCCGCGATATGAAGCGGGAAGCTTCCACTTACCAGATGTGGACGCGCTCCTCTTCCGGACGGAACATCTTGTCCCCTTCGTGGATGTCGAAGGCGTCGAAGAAGGTCTGGAAGTTACGGACGGAAACGTTCACGCGGTTCACGGCCAGCGAGTGCACGTCCATGTTGGTGAGACGGGCTTTTTCCTCGTCGGTGATGTTCTGGGCCCAGATGGCGCCGTAGCTCAGGTAGAAGCGCTGGGCACGGGTGAAGCCGTCAATCATGGGGTCCTTCTTGCCGGCCACGGCATTCTCCATGGCGGTGAAGGCGATGGACAGGCCACCGTGGTCGCCGATGTTCTCACCCAGGGTGTATCGGCCGTTGGCATGTACGCCGGGCAGGATCTCCACCTCGTCGAACTGGGCGGCAAGCTTGTCTCCCAGGGCGTTGAACTTGGCCTTGTCCTCGTCGGTCCACCAGTTCACCATATTGCCCACTGCGTCGAACATGGAACCCTGGTCGTCAAAGCCGTGGGACATCTCGTGGCCGATGACCACGCCGATGCCGCCGTAGTTCACGGGCTCATCGGCCTCAGGATCGAAGAACGGCTTCTGCAGGATGGCTGCCGGGAAGCAGATTTCGTTGGTGGTGGGGTTGTAGTAGGCGTTCACCGTCTGCGGAGTCATGCCCCATTCGGTCTTGTCCGTGGGCTTGCCCAGCTTGTCCATGTTGTCTTTCACATACCAGGCGCTGGCGTTGCGGAGGTTCTCATAGTAGGTGTTTTCCGGATTGATGTCCAGGGAGCTGTAGTCCTTCCACTTGTCCGGATAGCCGATCTTCACGGTGAAGGCGGCCAGTTTTTCCTGGGCCTTGGCCTTGGTCTCGTCGCCCATCCATTCCAGCTGGTCGATGTGCTGGCCCAGGGCGGTACGCAGGTTCTCCACCAGGGTAACCATCTTCTGCTTGGAGCTTTCCGGGAAGTAACGGCTCACATACATCTCACCCACGGCTTCTCCCAGGATGCTGTTGGGAACGCTCATGGCCCTCTTCCAACGCGGCTGCTGCTCCTGGGCACCGGCCATCTGGTGGGAGAAGAACTCCCAGGAGGCGGTGTAGAAATCGTCGGACAGGGCGCTGCACTGACCGGAGACGAACTGGGTAAGCAGATAGGCCTTGAGGGTTTCCAGGTCCGTCTTGCCGAAGAAAGCGTTCAGGCCTTCAAAATAGGAGGGCTGCTGGACGATGATCTTTTCCTGCGGGGCGATGCCGGCGGCGCTGCAGATCTTGTCGAAGCCGAGTGCCGGCCAGGACTTGAAGATCTGCTCCGAAGACATGGGGTTGTAGATCTTCTCCATGTTGCGATTCTCTTCGCGGGTCCAGAAAATCTGGGCCATGGCATCCTCGACGGCCATATCCTTGGCAACCACAGCCTCGGCATCGGCCACACCGGCCAGGTTCAAGGCTTTTACCAGGAAGGCCTGATAGCCGTCCTTCAGGGCCTTGTTGCTCTCCAGCAGGTAGTAGTCACGGTCTCCCATGCCCAGGCCGCCCTGGCCCAGGTAAAGGACCTGCATGTCGCTGTTGGTAAGGTCGGCCTCTACGCCGGCGCCAAAGAAACCGCCTTCCCCGTAAAGGCTCATCTTGCCCAGCAGGGTGGCCAGTTCGTCCTTGGACTTGACGGCCTGGATCTCGGCGATGTATTTCTGGATGGGCTGTGCACCCAGCTCATTGCGGGTGGTGGAGTCCAGGGCCATCTTGTAGAGGTCCGTGATCTTCTGCTCCACGGTGCCGGGAACGGTTTCGGAGGTGGTCATGCTCTCGAAGAGGGCGTTGAGGTTCTCCTGAGCCTGCTCACGGAGGGCGTCAAAACTGCCGTAACGGGAGAATTCCGGACGGAGCGGGTTGTTTTTCTGCCATCCGCCGGTAGAATACTGGTAGAAGTCTTCCTTGGGGCTGGTGGTAGGATCCAGGTTGGCCATGTCCAGGGCCGGCGCTTTGCTCTTGGGAGCGCAGGCCGCAAGGGCCAGAAGGGTTGACATAAGCAATAAAGTCTTTTTCATATTATTAATGGTTTTGTAGATGTTCGCTTTCGGGGCAATTTGCAAATTTACACAAAACTCTGCATATTTGTGCAGATTTTTGTCTCGGATTGGATGTTTTATGCATAAATGGGCTGCTGTCATAAGGGATTGGATGCTTCCGGGGGCCATCGTTCTGGGAACATCTTTATATATTATCTATCACTTTTCCCCAGGCCTGCATCCCTTCGGTCCCTGGTTGCACCCGCTGGTGAGCGAGGGGCAGCGGCTGGTAATTGCCATCCTGCTGTTTTTCCAGTTTGTAAAAATCTCTCCGCACGACCTGCGCATCACCCACTGGCATTTTAAGGCGCTGGCCATCCAGACGGGATTGTTCCTGGCCCTGGCGGCAGGCGTCATGCTCCTCCAGCCGGGCCACGTCCGCATGCTGTTGGAATGCGCCATGCTCTGCTTCATCTGTCCCACGGCCGCGGCGGCGGGCGTTATCACGGACCGCCTGGGCGGCAAGCTTTCGGACACGGTCTCCTATGTGGTCATCATCAACGTGGCGGCTACCTTCCTCATTCCGCTGGTGATTCCGCTGGTGAATCCATCGGCCCAGATGGGCTTCTGGACCTATGTGGGGCACATTGCACTGAAGGTCTTCCCCCTTCTTATCCTTCCCGGCCTGCTGGCCTGGCTCATCCGCTACACAACCCATAAGCTGCAGCGCACCCTCATGCGCTGGGCGTCCTATTCCTTCTACGTGTGGGGCGTGGGACTTACCCTGGCCATGATCCTGGCCACCCGGGCGCTGCTTCTGAGCGGTCTGGGCGCCTGGGCCATAGCCGGCATTGTGGGCGTTTCCATCCTCTGCTGCTTCGTGCAGTTCTTCTCCGGCCGCAGGATGGGCAAGGACCGTGAGGATAAGATCACAGCCGGCCAGGCCCTGGGCCAAAAGAACACAGGCTTCCTTATCTGGTTGGGATACAATTATTTAACGCCTGTCACGTCCGTAGCCGGCGGGCTCTACGCCATCTGGCAGAACCTGTTCAACAGCTGGGAACTGTACCGGAAAGAACATCCCGTACAGTCTTAGTCACGTTTTGGGCTTTTTTCTTGCCCAAGATTGTCAGTAGTGACGATCTTAGTCACGTTTTGGGCCAAAAACATGACCAAGAGAGGTAGTGTGGGGTTTAAAGCGGATAAAAACGGGTGTAGAAGGCGTAGATATTCAGCACATCTTCCACGTAGACTATGGTTTGGGTGCCCTTGAATCCGGGGACATCCGGAATCACCTTGAGCACGCTGTCCCAGCGGGTGGCGTCCACCCCTTTTTCGCGCGCCGTCTGGATGGTCTGAAGGATGCGGCCCTCGCCGGCGTTGTAGGCTGCCAGGGTGAATTTGATGCACTCGGTGGTATCGGCCGCGGCGGAGCTGAACATGTTCTGCAGGCGCTTGAGGTAGGTGGTTCCTACGGAGAGGTTTACGGACGGAATGAGCAGGGTGTCCGTGCTGTAGCGGCTACTCCTAATCTGCATGAGGCCGATGGCGCCCTTGTGCGAGTTGGCGTCCGGATGGAAACGTGATTCGCGGAAAATGATGGCCGATAACAAACGCCAGTCCCAGCCGATGGATTCGGCATACTTCCGCACCAGCGGGTCGTAGCTGCTGATGGTGGTAAGATGGACGGGTTTTCCTTTCTGGTAGTCCCGCTGAATCTGGTGGAAGCGGGATTCGGAAGAGAGTTCCCCAATCCAGCGGTTCATGAGCATGAGGGCGTGGGATTCGTCCTTGCGCAGTACCCATACCGTGCCGTCCGGGAAGGGGCGGGTGGCCATCAGACCTTCCGGGAGGGAATCGGCCTGGACCGTTACAACCAGGTCTGCAGTGCCTTCCAGCAGGGAATCCAAATAGTTGGCATCATCGGCCGCTACTTCCAGGGTAGCTTCCAGGCCGTGGTCGCCGGTGAATTTCTGCACCAGGACCTCTTCCAGATTGGCCCCGGCCCAGGGAAGGATGCAGCGGAGGGTGTCTTCCGGACGTACGGCGCGGTCTCCCGAATGCTCCTTGCGCGGAATGAGCAGGAGCACCAGGACTGCCAGGACAATTAGCAGATACGTCTTATAGGAAGGTTTCATCGGTCGCCGCCTCCCATGCCCCGGAGGGCGCCGGAAAGACCTCCGCCGGAGCCGCCGGAGGAGCCGCCGAAGCCGGAACTGCTGGCCCGTTCGGACAAAGTCTTCTGCTTGCCCAGCATGGGATAGAAGGGCCAGGAAATGCCGAATTTGAGGGTTGCCGGTGTCTGGATATAGTGGTGGGCGGTGAAGTAGTCGTGCCTTTCGGCCGGCCAGCCCTTGCCCAAGTTCTCCATTTTGAGGAAGACGCTAACCTTCTTCCACTGGAAGTTCACAAACACGTCAAAGACGGGGCAGTTTCCATACAGCTCTTCTTTCTGGTTCATGAAAACGCCCGCCACCGGATTGTAGGAAGGTGCATACCACTTGGTGGTATAGCGGGTGTTGGCGCCAATCTGCATGATCATGGTCTTGGGATCCACCACCACAAACTGCAGGAACCAGCGAAGGTTCAGGGCCAGGGTGGGTAACGGGAGCACGTCTTGGTTGGACGAGACCTGGAACAGGGCGCTGTTCTCCAGATGGACGGGGCCGAAGACAAAGTCCTTGCGCAGAGACGCCGACAGGACGCTCATCGGCACGGTATTCTGGCGCGCTATGCCCAGGGTGTCGTAGTAGATGTTATTGGCCAGCAGGGCATAACCCACCGATGCGCTGAGCCTCCATTTGGGAATGTCTATAGAGCCGGTAACCCGGGTGGTGGAAACCTTGCCGAAATCATTTTCCCAACTGTAGTGGTTGGAATACAGGTGCTGTTCGTAGAAGCCCGGTTCCTTGAGTTTGGTCTCAAAGTGAGCGCCGATGGAAATAGGGCTGTTGGGCTGACGCCGGAAGGGGAACAGGTTGATCTTGGCGTTGGCCTGTACGGTGAAGTCGTTGGCTTCATAGCCGGCAAAATTGTAAAGCCCCATGGCGTCCCATTCCAGGTACTTCTTGAGCCGGCCTTCCGCGCCCACATACGTATATAAGGTGTTCCAGCGCGCGTTCTCCGTTTTTTTGAGGTAGCCGCCCGGCTCAAAATGGTAGAAGGTCTGGTACCGGTCTCCTATGCCGCCTTCAATCTTGGAGACCACGGCGTCTTCCTTCCAAGGCTGCAGGCGCACGAAGATGCGGTTGTCCAGCCGCATGGCCCGCAGCGAGTCCGTACTCTTGTTGGGGTTGATGTTGTAGATTTCGTTATAGAAGGCCGACAGGTCCGACGTGGTCTCATCCACATACTTCTTGGAATAAACGGTGTATTCCGAGGAGGTGCCGATGAAACCGGTGGTAATGTCCGTGTTAAGGGAATCCGGCTTTACCCAGGTGGAGTCTCCCCGGTGGCGCAGCTTCTCAATGAAGTCGAACGGAATGCGGTAGCTCTGGTCGTAGAAGAAAGTGCGCTTGTTGTAGCGGTTGGAGGCCGCTGAGAGGTTCACCGTGATTTCCCGCACGTCCACCGTGGTATCCCGGATCCAGAAGTTGTCCACCACACCGCCGCTTTCCTGGCGGGTCATGCTGTTGAAAATCATGCCGCCGTGGGCCAGGTATTTCTTGCCCAGGTAGTTTCCTGTCACAAAATAGGTCCGGTTGTTGGTCTGTTCGTTCTGGAGGGTGCCTGCGCCGCCGTGCCGCTTCATTTCCAGGGAAATGTTAAGCGAAGGGAGGATGTTCTGGGTGGTGAATACCCGGTACGAATCGGCACTGAGCGTACTGCTGTTGAACAGGTTGCCGTAATACTCCAACTCCGTGTACGGAGTCTTGGTGTTGAACATGGGCAGGTTGTCGGCCGTATACGTCCAGGACTCATAGGGTGCATAGAAACTCACGGTCTCTTCCTGGTCCCTTTTGAAGAAGTTGTAGCTCTGGACGGCCGATCCGGGCATGCCCAGCCAGGTGGCGCCCACGTCCTGCCGCATGAACGGATAGTCGTAGAAATGGTAGTTGGCGGTGGTGTCCCATTCGAAGGTTTCCACCTTGTTGTTGTAACGGTTGTGCCGCCAGGACACCAGGCGCTTGTAGTACATGGAATCCGGCAGGAAGGCCGTTTCCAGGATACGGGGCGTGTTTTCTATGATACTGTCCCTCCTTGCCTTGATGGAGTCTTTCCGGTGGCGGATGGAATCCTGCCGGTGCATGAGGGCGGGAAGCTTGTAGTGCTCGTAGTCGTAACGCCTCTTTTCGCTCTTGGAAAGGCCGGCGTACCACTTTTCAAACGCTTCCTTGGCAACGGCGGTGGAATCGGCCAGATAGATGGAGTCAATCTGGGGCCACAGGAGCGAGTCTCCCGCCGCGATGAGTGAATCCACCACAATCCGGTGGGTGAGGGAGTCCTTGAGGGCAACATACCACTGGTAGCGGAAAGGGTCCGTGAGGCGGAGGCTGTCCGGGACCTTCATGGTGTCCCGCGCCATGATCTTGGGTGTGGTGTCCGGCTTCTCTTCTTCGCCGAACAGGAAGAAGTCCTCTTCATCCGGCAGCGTGTCTCTCTGCGGCAAAGTGTCTTTGCGCACCAGGGTGTCCTGCTGCGCGATGGGGAACCACGCGTGTAGACGCGACGCACGGGAGATTTCCACGCCCAGCGTCTGCACCGCCACCACTCCCGTGATGGCTAATGGTACCAAGATGTCCGACCAAAACTTTGCCATAGTCTGCAAATATAATAAGAATTCATCAGAAATCCATTTTTGTCCCTTCAAGCGAAGCTTGGAAAACTTTTTTCAAAAATATTTCAAAAATTTTGGTACTTTGTGTTGCAAGGTATTGAAATTTTTTTCATATCTTTGCATCGACAAATATTTTTGGAAAATGAAAAAGGTAACAAATGCTTGCATTGGCGGAAGAAGTTTCACGCTCGACGAAGATGCCTACGGCCGCCTGTCGGCCTATCTTGAGCACTTCCGTGCCCGTCTCACCGTACCCGAACTCCAAAAGGGAGAGGTGATGGACGAGATTGAGGGCCGGATTGCAGAACTGTTTTACCAGGAAGTGGGGGACGGTTCCCGCGTGGTTAGCCTCTCCCTGGTGGAAAAAGTTATTTCCACCCTGGGTATGCCGGACGGATCGGCCGAAACCGGTAACAACACCGGCACCTCCTTCAGCACCTCAAGTGCGGAATCCGGGAAGGCTCCCAAGAAGCTGTACCGGGACAAGGACGAAAAGCGCCTGGGCGGCGTTTGCTCCGGCCTGTCGTGGTATTTCGACGTGGACGTAACCCTCATCCGGGTACTCATGCTCATCGCCCTTATCTGCGGCACTGCCGGATTCTGGGTGTATGTGATTCTTTGGATCGCGGTGCCTGCGGCCGATACGCCCGCCCGCAAGTGCGAGATGCGCGGCATCCCCGCTACGGCGGAGAACATGTCGCGTTTTGCCCGCAGCTCCCGTGAAGAATATAAAAAGTAAAGGATATGGAAAGCGCAACAGACAACGTCCGTTCCCAGATGCGGAAAGGAGTGCTGGAATACTGCATTCTCAGTATCCTCAGCCAGAAAGAAGCCTATGCCTCCAGCCTGCTGGAGGAACTCAAGGCCGCCAATATGCTGGTGGTGGAGGGGACCCTGTACCCGCTCCTCATCCGGCAGAAGAACCAGGGTCTGCTCTCTTACCGCTGGGAGGAATCCCCGCAAGGACCGCCCCGCAAATATTATGTAATCACCGATAAGGGCCGCGCCCAGCTGTCCGAGATGGACGCCGCCTGGCAGGAAATGGTAGAAAGTATAGCAGCATTAAGGAAATGAAAGAGGTAGAGAAAGTGAGCATCGGAGGCTATGCCTTCACGCTCGAAAAGGACGCCGCGGCGGAAGCCTCGCGCTATTTGACCGATCTGGAAGCCCATTATCTGAGCCAGCAGGGCGGAAAGGAAATCATGGAAGGCATAGAGGAGCGCATGGCGGAACTCCTGCTGGACAAGTGCGGCACTAACGGAGTGGCCACCCTGGCCGATATCCGTTCCATCATAGATATCATCGGCCGTCCGGAAAAGATTGAGGAGGAGGATCCGGAACCGGAGCAGGAGGAGAGACCCCGCCGCAAGCTGTTCCGGGACCAGGACAACAAGCAACTTGCAGGTGTCTGCAGCGGCCTGGCAACTTACCTGAATGTGGATGTGGTGTGGTTCCGCCTGGGTTTTGTGGTGCTTACGCTGGTCAACTTCTTTGCCGGATACCATACCGGAGTCTGGAGCCTCACCATTCCGGCTCTGTATCTGGTCCTCTGGATTGCCATGCCTGCCGCCCGCACGGCACAGGACCGCTGGGCCATGAAAGGCGACAACGGTACCCTGGACGATATAACCAGAAATGTCAAGAGTGGAATCCGTGAGATGGGAGATGCAGCCAATGAAGTTGTGAAGTCGGACGGTTTCAAGAAGGGCGGAAGATTCTTCCTGGTGCTCATCGGCCTGGTGCTCCTGATTGCCGGCACTTCCGGCCTGGCCTCCCTGTCGGTGCTGGGTATCAAGGGGAATGTTCTCTTCGGCACGCAGTACCTCAGTTTTCTGGATGAACTTTCCCTCCATTCACCGGTGGCCCTGGATATGCTGGCAACCCCCTGGGTGGTGGCTCTGGCAGCCCTTGCTGTAATTCTTCCCTTCGTGGGCATGCTCTACGGCGGCATCCAGCTCATCTTCGGCTTTAAATCGCCCTCCTGGCGCCCCGGGCTGGTGATCTTCATCCTCTGGCTCATTGTAATCATCGTCCTGCTGGTGCTGGGTTGCGCCACCATGATTTCCACGGAGATGATTTCAGTATAAGAAGTTATAGATTAGTTAGTTACATGAATACCCTGCTGTCAAAGTGCAGCAGGGTATTCATGTAAGCGCCTGACATACAGTATTATACGCAAAATCTACGAAATTTTATCGGATTTCTCCTAAAAAAATTAGGAGATTAAAAAATAATGCGTATATTTGCAGCAGAAACACTAGGCCATGAAGCAGAAACTTACAGAAAAAGAGGAGATGCTCATGAACATCTTCTGGGAGCACGGAACGCTGTTTATCCGTGATTTAATTACGTATATTCCGGAGCCCAAGCCCCATTACAATACGGTGGCCACCCTGGTCAAATTCCTGGAAGAGAAAGGGTTTGTGGAGCGCGAACCCATTGCCAACACTTTCCGCTACAAGGTAAAGACAACGGAGCGCCAGTACCGCGGCAGTTCCGTGGGAGAGATGGTAGCGCGCTACTATAATAACTCCTATGCCAGCCTGGTGTCCCAGTTCGTGGAAGAGGACAAGATGGACCTCCAGGAACTCAAGGACCTCATCGCCACCATTGAAAAGAAACAGAAATGAACGAGTTCTTATTATATATAGGCCGGAGCGGACTCTACCTGAGCCTGTTCTACGCATTTTTCCTGCTGGTCATGCGCCATACCACGCTTTTCCGCTTCAACCGGATTGCGTTGCTGGCAGGATCGGCCCTGTGCCTGGTGCTTCCGCTGTTCAAGTTCCGCACGGTGGAAGCCGTCCTTGCGCAGGCGGGAGAACTCACCATGGTTTCCGCATCGGAAGCTACGCTGCAGGAGCCTGTGGCTGCCGTCACTTTCCCCTGGACCACGGTGCTCGCAGGCCTATATTTCCTGGGCCTGGCATCAGAGCTAATGGCCATTCTTCTTTCCTCCGGGAAGATGCTGCGCCTTATGAGGCGGGGCACGGAGCAAAAGTTGGAAGACTGTACCCTGGTAATTTCCGAGGAAGATATCCCTTCGTTCAGCTGGGGCCGGAAAGTGGTGATGAGCCGGAAGGACCTGGAGCAGAACCCCGCCATCTTAACCCATGAACGGATGCACGTAAAGTGCCGCCATTCACTGGACCTGCTGCTGTTCTCGGCATTCCAGCTCCTGTTCTGGTGGAATCCGCTGGTGTGGATCACCCGTACGGAACTCAAGCTCCTTCACGAGTATGAGGCCGATGAAGGAGTGCTTCAAAAAGGCATCGATGCAACACAATATCAATTACTTCTGGTGCGAAAATCCGTGGGTGAAGAACGCTTCACCCTGGCCAGCGGGTTCCAGCACACGAAACTTAAAAACCGAATTACGATGATGCTCAAGAATCCCACCTCGGGAGGCATGCGCTGGGCCTACCTGGCTCTCCTCCCCGTACTCTCACTGGCCATGTTCGCCTTTAACCCGGTCAAGGTTCACGCTGCAGGCGTGGATGAAGAAAACGGAACACCCGCCATCCTGGAAGAGACGGCTATCTCTTCACCTCAGGATACCACGCAATCGGTTCCTTTCCAGTTAGTGGAAGTAAAACCCTCGTTCCGCGGCGGTGACGCCAACGAATTCTCCAAATGGGTGAACGAGACGCTGGTGTATCCGGCCGAAGCCAAAAAGGATACCATCCAGGGACGGGTTACCCTTCAGTTTATCGTTGATGTGGACGGTTCCATTGTAGATGCCAAGGTTATCAGGAGCGCCCATCCCCTGCTGGATGCCGAAGCCCTGCGTGTGGTTTCCTCCTGCCCGGAGAAATGGTCACCTGGTATACAGGGCGGTAAACCTGTACGGGTCCACTACGTCTTCCCCGTTATTTTCCAGCTCAAATAATGCGGAAACGCTTCTGTGCCATCCTGCTGCTGGCTGTCTGCGTCCCGCTGGGGGCGCAGACAGGGCTGCAGCGGGATTCGCTACTGCAAGCGGCCCGTTCCCTCAAGCAGCAGTACCGCTTTGACGCGGCGGCCGAAACCCTTTCCAGCATCCTGAGCCCCGGACAGATGGACGCCGAGGTGCTGGGAGAACTGGCCGACTGCCACTTCCAGTCCGGCAATTCGGAAGATGCATCGGCCCTTTATGGAATCCTTATGCAACTGGTTCCGGAGCACAACGGCTTCCGGATGCGTTACATGACCCTGGCCTATAGGGCAAAGGCCTACGAGGATGTGATAGAAACGGGCCGGGAGCTGCTGCAGCGGGACACCCTGCTGCCGGCACTCACGCTGGTGGGAGATGCTTTCGGCCAGATGAGTGAGCCGGATTCGGCCCTGGCGTATTACCATGCGGCCCTGCTCCGGCAGCCGGACAAACCCTCCCTGGTGGTAAAGGCGGCCGACGTCCTGCTCCGGCAGAAAGAATACCGCGAGGCGCTCAACCTCACTACGGATTTCCTGAAGCTGGATCCCACTTCCGTTCCCGTGCGGCAGCTGCAGGGGATGGCGCATTTCCTGATGGAGCACTATGCCCAGTCGGCCAGTGTATTCCAGGCGCTGGTGGACGACGGGGACGACAGCTATGCCACCCATTATTATCTCGGGCACAGCTACAAGGAGACCAAGCGCCCATATCTGGCCATTCCGGAATTCCAGGCTGCCTGGCAGAAGGATTCCAGCAGCGTGGCCCTGGCGCTGGATATCGGCACGGAAGCGGCCAAATTCCACCGGGACTGGGATACGGACGTACTTCCCTGGTTTGACAAGGCGCAGAACCTTCTGAAGGAATCCGAGAACCAGCTGTATTATGTCCACAAAGACCGGGGCGATGCGTACTTTGAAATGGCGGAATGGAAAAAGGCTGCTTCAGAATACCGTTCGGCCCAGGTCTATAAGCCCAGTTTCATCAACACCTATCCCCGCCTGGCTTTCTGTCTGGAAAGACTCGGGGATTCCAAGAGCGCCCTCCAGTGGTACCAGCGCTACCTGGACGCCGCCAAGCCCGGAGACCAGTGGTACGACTATGCCACCCAGGCGGCCACGGATCTCAAGGCCAAGTTGTTTATGGAAGAGTAGTTTCGCTTAACAAGCTGACCGACAGACACTTATAAGAATACCCTGCTGTCAAAGTGCAGCAGGGTATTCGCGTAACTAATTGGTTGTCTATTTGTTAAGGTATTCTGCTACCTCAATGGCCGCCAGGCACAGCAGCACATATTGGGGAGCGGTGTTGATGCAGGCTTCGTTCTCGCCCCAGTGGAACGGGTAGTCGTCCTTGTTCTCGAAGAAGTCCTCTTTCACCAGCAGGCCAGGGACAATGCCGCCGGGGATGGTGGAATAGTCTGCCCGGTTGTTGTTGTAGGCCACTTTCTTGGTGTTCACGCCAACGCCTTCCACAAAGGACACGTTGGAATACGGGTGGCAGCCGAAGATGAAGTTGAGACCGGCGAAAACGTATTCCGGATCGATCATGTCCGGGAAGTACTTCCAGATTTTGTAGCAGTTGTAGGCGCCGGTGATCACAGAAGCGTTGCCGGCCCAGGTGGCACCGCCGATGGCTACTCCGTAGGGATTGTCCTGTCCGCCGCGGGTGATTACGTTCACATAGGCGGGAACCAGGGCTTTCACCTTATCCTGGAACTGCTTGTCCATATAAGGATAGATCTTGAGGGCGGCGGTGAGGTTGGGACCGCCGGTATACTGGGTGGAGAACATGCCGTTCTGCACATTGCCGATGGAACGGGGACCGGTGGGCTGGGCCTCCAGCTGTTTCTCTACCAGCGTGAGGAAGAAGTCCTTGTACTTCTGCTCTCCCGTGGCAATCCAGAGCTCGATGGCAGCGTTAATGCGGGGATCTCCACCGCCGCCCCAGCGACGGTTTTCCTGCTGCGGGATGTTGGGATTGGGAGCGGCAGCCTCATAGTACTTATCCCAGAGCATGACGGCATTTTTCAGGGAACGTTCGGCCTCTTCCGGATAGTAATCCTTGAGGGCCGGATAAGCGGCGGCCAGGGACACGATATCCTGCATGGTGCCGGCGGGGCTGAATCGGCTGGTGAACACATAGCGGTCGTCCGGGGTGCCGGAGCGGTCTCCCTTCACCTCATAGCGGGCCAGCGAAGGATCATAGACCTTGCCGTCCGTAAGGGTCATGGCGTCTCCCAGGTGGTGATAGTGGTGCATATCGGGTTGGCCGATAACCTGCGCCACAAAGCCGATGTTCTCCACCTGCGCGTTGATGTTAACCGTGCCGTGCATGATGAGCTGCACATTGTCCGGAACGCCGTCCGGGACATGGATATCGGCATATTGGGTTACCTCGTCGATGAGGGTTTGGTCACGCATGGGCTTGAATTCGCGCCATACATAGGCCAGGTCCTGGGTGGTGTTGAGGACGGAATTGGCCTGGATGTCAAAGTCTCCTGCGTCGTACCATCCGCCGATGGCCAGCCCCGGGATATGCTCCAGCGGCTGGTATTTGGTGTTGGTTACATCGCCCTGGTAGTAGCCGTCGTGGAGGCGCACGTTGGCGGGGGCCTGGAGGGCGTCGTCCATATTGGCGCGGCCGTGCCAGATGCGGTATGCCTCGTTAACCTCCATATGGTCCATGTTCACCACCAGGGAGATATCCATGGAAGGATGCCATTTGTCGCTGTAAACGTCCTTGTCAATGGGGAAAGCGTTGGTTTCCACACCCTGATAGTCGATGCAGTAGAGGCCGGGTTCCCGCACGTCGGAGAAGTCCAGCTGCACATAATTGTAGCGGTGGTGATACTCTCCCCACATTTTGGCGGTCATCCGCTTAACGATATCCTTGCTGCCGTCCGGGTTCACCTTCAGCAATCGGCCCACAGACTCCGGGGTGTCGTTCTTGTCCATTTCCACCACGGCCACCTTCTTCTGGGCCGGAGTGTATCCCACTTGGGAGAAGCCGATGTTGGGCTTGCGGATCCAGCTGTTGGAAATGCTGGGCTCCAGATACCATTCCAGCACCTTGCCGGTCTTTCCGCCGGGCAGCAGGGAACGAAGCACGAACATGCCGTTCTGGGCCAGGTGGCGGCCGTCGAAGATGCTGATTTCCTCGTCGGAGGTAACGCTCACGCGGAGGGCTTCATCTTCCGGAGCCATCACAATGCGGTGACCCGTGGAGAGCGGAAGCGGTACCAGGAAGTCTCCGCGTCCGCGGTCGTCAAAGGTGGATTCGCCAAAGTACTGGGGGATCTTCTCGCTCACCGGATGTACCTCCGTGTCGTGCATGGGATACTTAGGAAGGATCCGGGCCAGGTTGTCCACCAGGTAGTTGTGGCCGAAGTAGGATGCCGGGAAGAATTCCAGGTTCATGCCGGCCTTACCCACCAGCTCTGCGGGAACGGGCTTGTCCAGCCAGATCTGGATCACTACACCCTTGTCCTTGGGCAGTACCTTGAAGCGGGGGACAAAACCGTAATCTTCATAGTTAAGGTCCACTTCCACGCTGCTTTCCTTGCGGTCTATCCGGCGGGGGCTCACCACGCCGAAGATATCCCACTGCTCCGGCGTATTCATCAGACGGATGCCGCCGCCGGTGGCAATCCGTTCGCCCCGCTGGATGATCTCCAGGCCGGCAAACTTCTCGTCATAGAAGCTTCCGTTGTAAATGTTGTTGTAAACGAGGACATTGGTGCCGCGCGCCTCAAAGTAACCGAGGTCGTTCAGCTGCATGCTCTGGGCGGATGCCCGTTGGGAAAAGAGTGCTGGCAATGAAAGCAGCAGGACAAGTAAAAGTAGTCTCATACTAAATGGTTATAGTGATTGTATAGATATGGCCGATATTTCCTGCAAGTTACTAATAATATGGCTCGATTCCAAATATTAGTACGAAAAAATGCTAATACCCTGCCGCTCATTTGCAAGGGTATTAGCATAAAGTGTTGTGGGATAGACTGAAAAGTGCTATTCAGCCGTAAAATCATCCTTTCCGACACCGCAAATGGGGCATACCCAGTCGGCGGGAATGTCTTCAAAGGCGGTTCCGGG
>JAIKYL010000012.1 GCA_024683255.1 Bacteroidales bacterium
TGAAGGTACAGTATTGTATTACGGCCATCGAAGCAAAGAAAACAAAACAGGAGGCCTGATGACCTCCTGCTAAATTTGCCCCAAGACTACGTGGCGGAATTACTTCTAGAGCGAGGGCCTCGCGGGCGGGGACTTTTGCGCGACTCGATTACCCATCCGTACCACGGTGTTACTGTCTCGTTGCAAAGTTAATGACTTATTTTTTAACCACAAAATGAAACAATATAAATATCCTGACGCTAAACAGATAATTGTCTCCGGTGATATCCATGGTGACTTCAAAACACTTGTTTTTAAACTGTGCATACGATACGGATGTACGGACACATTGCTTATCGTTGCAGGAGATTGTGGCTTTGGCTTCGATAAACCTGGCTATTACGATCAGGTTTATGATTCTGTTGCCGATAGACTTCGCAAGGCAAACAATTGGATAGTTTTTGTACGAGGGAATCATGATAATCCAGCTTATTATGCCGAAGAAAGGATTAATCATGCTCGTTGGAGAACTGTTCCAGACTATAGCATTATTTCTGTCTGTGAACATAATATTCTATGCATAGGTGGTGCGACCAGCATTGATCGATATCAAAGGATTAAAGAAAATGTCCGGAATCACGTCAAGGATGTGGCGTATTACTGGTCGGATGAAGCGCCTGAGTATAAACCGGCAGAATTGGAGGCAATTCCGGGTACCATCAGGATTGACACGGTTATTACACATACAGCTCCATCATTCTGCGAGCTAAACTCTCACATCGGCTTACAATCATGGGCAGAATGGGACTCGGAATTAATCAAAGATGTCGCTTCCGAGCGAACTGTCATGGACCAAATCTTTCAGAGTATCAAGAGCCAAGGTCATCCTCTGCAGAAATGGTTTTATGGCCATTTCCATCAATCCTGGAGCGGTTTCGTTGATAAGACACACTTTTCGATGCTTGATATAATGGAATTTAAAGAAGTATAAGCAGTTAAGCTATCTTTTACTCTTATGTTTAACCTGTTGGAGGTACTTGAGTACCACTCTTGAGAATTAGTACCATTATAGTACCATTTTAGTACCATTTTTCTTGAGGACCCTTAATAGAAGTGCGTAGGAGGCCGATTTTCGAGACGTCCTATGCTCCACAAAAATAAGCTCGGCAGATCTGCCGGGCTTTTTTTGTTGGAGCAAGCTCCTCTGATTCCCCAGTCGCTTCGCGACAGCCCCCAAGGGCAGGGACCCTTGGACCACTTTGCCGCGAATCCACACGGAACGCACAAAATGCAGGTTTCCCGGATTGGCGGCAAAGACGAATGATTTTTCGGGAAAAAGTAGATGAATTTTACGGGGAAAAGTGTACTTATCGGTCTAGATAACCACCAGGGAGTCCGGGGTGTTTTCCAGGTCTTCTTGCAGTTCTTTGAAGAAGCGTTTCAGGCTTTCTGCGGCGTTGGAGATGAGGCTGTCCAGGTCCACTCCCACTTTTTCGCCGTCCTTGTTCACGGGAGTCCATTTGACGGTGGTGTATTCGCCGGTGGAGGTGTCGAAGATCTGGTAGGTGCCCACATGTCCGGTGCGGCGGAATTCATATCGGCCGATTTGCCGATGGTTGTTGCTCAGTTTCTGGGAGATGACCTCCTCGATGGTGGTCTCCGTATCATTGTCAAAGTGAATGGACGACAATTCGCCGGTAGCGGTGTCCAGCTTAAGAGAGTATCCCGGGTACAGGAGTTTGATGTTCTTGTATCGGCCCACCTGTGCGAAGGCGGGAAGTGCCAGCACCAGGGCCAGCAGGATAACAGCAATCTTTTTCATGCCCCCGTTCCCAGCAACTATCGCGCCACAGATTCTATTAAATATTCCCCAGATAGACGGTTCGGATTCCCAGGGACTGGGCAATGCTGCGGGCGGAGAGGAGGGTGTCCTTGGGGGTGGGGGAGGCGGAGGTGAACATGTAGCGGGGGAAGAAGCGGCTGAAGTGCAGGGGGACGTTCTGGAGGCCGTTATCGGCCATCCAGGTGCACAGGGCGCCGATTTGCTCTTCCGAGTCGTTGAGGCCGGTGACCAGGAGATTGGTGATTTCCACGTGGATGCCGGCGTTTATCATGGACAGGATGTTTTCCAGGACGGGGGCCAGGCGGGCGCCGCAGTATCGGCGGTAGAAATCGTCGTCCAGGGCCTTGATGTCAATGTTAGCGGCATCCAGGAACGGGAGCAGCTCCCAAAGCGGCTCTTTCTCCACATATCCGGCCGATACGAGGATGTTCTTAAGGCCTTTCCCGCGCGCAAGGACGGCGATATCGTACATGTATTCCCACCAGGTGAAGGGTTCCGTATAGGTGTAAGCGATGGAGGGAAGACCGTGCTTGAGACACATATTCACCATCTCTTCCGGAGAAACTTGATACCTTTCGCTCTCCTCCGGACCCACCTGGGAAATGTCGCTGTTTTGGCACCATCGGCAGGAAAGATTGCAGCCCGTGCAGCTGAGAGATAGGCACTTGGTTCCGGGCAGGAAGTTATTCAGCGGCTTTTTCTCCACCGGGTCGATGGCCAGGGCGCAGGGCATGCCATAGGAAAGGGCGTAGAGCTTTCCGCCCCGGCATTCGCGGCTTCGGCAAATACCCCGGCCTCCTTCTTTGATGGGGCAGTGATGGGGACAGAGCCGGCATTGGACGCCCTCTTCCGCTGCAGTATAAAACCGGGCCTCCGTCATAGCTCGGACTCTTTAACCACTTCTGTCTGATAGGTATAAAGGTCGGCGTCCTTCCAGCCGTCCCAGCCGATGCCGGCCTTGTCGCGGGCGCAGTGGCCCAGGAACTGGTCCCTGTCCCAGCCGATTTCTTCGGCCACCTGCGGAAGGAAGGTGCCGTGGTGTCGGCCTTTGATGATATAGATGCCGTCGCGGCCCAGCTTGAACTCGTCTATGGAGTCAATCTTCTTGAGGGGCGAGAGGACGGACACCTCAATGTCAATCTGAGGGGCCTCGTTCCGGGAAAGAGACGGGAAACGGGGGTCGTCGAAGGCCGCACTTCGTGCCATCTCCCGGATGGTTTCGGCAAGGGTATCGTCGGACGTGAAACGGCCGATACAACCCCGCAGGCGGCCGTTCAAATGCAGCGTCACGAAAACGCCGTAGCCGCTCTCCTTGAGAATGCCCACAGGACGGGCATCGCCGTCAAACGGCAGGTGCAGCGCGGAATAAATGGCCGACCGGGCCGTGGCAATCATGGCTGCCTTCTCCTCCTGGGAAAAGCTGAAAAGATGGTCCCCAGGCACGTCGGCGCCCTTTTCCTTACGGGTGAAGACGATGGAATTGTAACCCACAACCCGGTCCTTGTCTCCATAGACAGAGTCTCCGGAATTGCGGTACATCACGTGCTCGGCCTGGAAATAGCCCGGGCCTTGTGCGTCCATCATGGAGAGCAGTGTGGCAATGGCGTTGGCGCCGCAGGCAGCTGTGTCCTCGCCGGCATAGTCCATCTTATTCACCTGCCGGAGAGCATCCAGGAACTCTTCCAGGCCGCCGGTGGTGATGGCTTCGGCCATAAAGAGATCCGACTTCTTAGCATCTTCGTAAGAAGGATAGTGGGAGAAATCGGAGCTGATAATGAAGAGGTTATCGCCGTTGAAATACGGCTCCAGCACCTCGGCCAGCTTTTCCAGCACGTCCAGACGCTGGCTGCCGATAACAATGGGCACGATGGGCGGAACCTCCTTGAAGAGAGTTTGCAGGAAGGGCAGTTGGACCTCCAGGCAATGTTCCCGGTCGTGGGCATCGGCCCGGAAGATGAAGGCACCGTCCCCATTGGAAATGAGCTCCTTGCCAACTTCGATGTCAACTGGAACCTGCCCCAGCGGCGTTTCCGTATACGGGAACTGCGTCTGTACACTGGCGGCGTTGAAGCCCACCCGATGGCTGGGCCCCAGGAGGAAGATCCGCTTGTAGGCGTGTCCCCGGGGGATGCGGTTAAAGGCCGATGCCGCCACTTCTCCGCTGTAAACATATCCGGCGTGCGGCACAATTACGGCCTGCGGGGCGGGCCCATCGGCCACAGGATGCAGCCAGGGGCCGATCATCGACTGAATTTCCCTGGCCGATGCGGGATAGAAAGAACCGGCGACGGCGGGCTTCCTCACTTTCTGAGCTTCTGGATAACGGGACATAGGGGCAGGGTTTATGATGGCCGTAAATGCGGCGAAAAGGATGGCGATATGGAGTGGAATCGGCAAGGCTATTTCACATAGGCCCGGAGGATGCGGACATCCTGGAGGGGACGGTCATTCTCGTCTGTGTCCACCTGCTGGATGAGATCCACCACATCCAGGCCGGAGATTACCTCGCCGAAGACGGTGTACTGGCCGTCCAGGTGGGGTGTGCCGCCGACGGTCTTGTACACCTCGCGCATCTCGGATGTGAACTTCACCTTTCCGCCGGTAATCTGGTCCAGGCGTTCCTGTATATAGTCCAGCCTTTCGTCGGTGCAGACGCTGCCCCAGACGATATAGAACTGCATGGCCGAGCTGCGCTGCTCCGGATTCACGTCATCGCTCTCGCGGGCCGCCGCCAATGCTCCACGCCGATGGAAGATGCCTTCCTCCAGCCGGAATTCGGCAGGAATAGTATAGGGCCGATCACCTTCGCCCAGGAGGGCGCCCGGTTCGGCATTTCTGGAGTCCGGGTCTCCGCCCTGGATCATGAAGTCCTTGATGACGCGATGGAAAAGGAGCGAGTCGTAGGCGCCCTCCTTAACCAGCGAGAGGAAGTTGTCACGGTGCAGGGGAGTGGCATCGTACAGTTTAAGTTCAATGGTTCCTTTGGTGGTCTCAAACACCACACGGGTTCCCTCCTGCTTGGCGCAGGAAGCCAGGCACAGTGCGCCG
>JAIKYL010000071.1 GCA_024683255.1 Bacteroidales bacterium
CGAAGCGATGGCGTCATCAGACGCCCGGCCGTGCCCGTGTCTTTCTGAGAAAGACGGAAAGGGCCTTGAGGCCGCAGGGGGTTCGGGGGAACCGTGTTCCCCCGTCTTGGAGGTCGGCCCAGGAATGGGCGTCTTAACCCAGTATCTTCTTGAGCGGGAAGACATTGACCTCCGGCTCATCGAGATTGACTCCGAGAGCGTAGAATACCTCCTCACGCACTTCCAGGGCATGCAGGGACGGCTTATGGAAGGGGATTTCCTTCGGCTCAAACTGGAGAAACTGTTCCCGGAAAAGTTTGCCATCATCGGCAATTTCCCTTACAACATTTCCTCGCAGATTTTCTTCAAGGTGCTGGACTATAAGGACAGCATCCCGGAGGTGGTGGGCATGGTGCAGAAGGAAGTGGCCGAAAGGATTGCCGAAAAGCCCGGCAGCAAGACCTACGGCATCCTGAGCGTGCTATTACAGGCCTGGTATGACATTGAGTACCTCTTCACCGTGGGCTCTGGCTGCTTTGCCCCGCCGCCCAAGGTGGAAAGCGCCGTAATCCGTCTCACGCGTAACAGTCGCACGGACCTGGGCTGCGACGAAGCCCTCTTCAAAACGGTGGTGAAAACAGCCTTCGGCCAGCGTCGGAAGATGATGCGGAACCCTCTCAAACCCATCGCCCTGGCAAGAGGCAAGGAAGACGTGCTTTCCCTGCCCGTCTTCTCCCAGCGCCCGGAACAGCTCTCCGTGGAGGACTTCGTGGCGCTCACCAATCTGCTGGCGTAATTATTCTCCCAGCTGCTTTCTCACATTGTAATAGCTTTGGCGGGAGCCGAAGCCGGAACCCACTATAAGATCGGCCACGGAAAGGCCCGGGTTCTCTTTTTTCAACTGGGCCAGGTGGTTCAGGCGACAGCGGTTCACATAGGCAAAGAAGCCCCCGAAATGCTCCGAAATCACGGCGGAAACATAGGACCGGTTAATGCCGATGCTTCTGGACAGGCTGGCCAGCGTAAGATGGCAGTCCAAATAGCCCTGCCGGTCTTCCACAAAGCGCCGGATGGCATCGGCAATATCCTTCTTGCGCTCCGGGGAAAGCACAATCTCTTCTACTTCCTGTTCTTCCGGTTCCGGCATGGCGGGGACGGGAATGGGGACCTCTTCCGGCAGCGGCGCCTCGCCTTCCACCAGCTGATCAATCTCTTTGGCACGGTGCGGGGCAAGGACTCGGATGAGAAGGGCGATGTTAAGGACGGACAGGATTACCAAAGCCGCTGCAATTACCGGTAGTGTGCCGATAAAAGTGGCCACCCAGCAAATTACAACATGGATTATGGGCACCCAAAGCACGTTGGAGGCGAACTGATGGGGGAAATCTTCCGGATTGGAATAGTTCTCCTGGGAGAACCTGCGAATGGCCGAGGCCAACATATGGATGGCATGGAAAAAGCAGCCCATGAAAATGAGAGCCAGTATACCTGCCACGGAGAAGAATCCCTTGCCGAAGGGGCCCAGCAGTTGCGTTCCGGGAACGAAGGTGAAAACCAGGGCCGATACCGCCATGATGGAAAAGGGAATTGTGAGCGCAATGATGGGCTTCCTCCACCAATTCACCTTAAGCATCTTGCCAAAGTAGCTGAAAAGGATAACGGCGCAGAAGAAGGGCGATGCAAGGATGAGGATCATCCGGATCATGAGGATGGCATCGGCCTCCTGGGGCATGAAAACCAACGGAAGCAGGATGAGGTTGGTTAAATAACAGGAAACCAGCGTCTTCCATCCGGGATAATAATAATCCGCGTACCGGGCATAGGGCTCACATTTGTGTCCCCACCGCACAGCGCCCACAAACACGCTTGAGGCCACATAGACCGCAAGCGAAGCGCTGAAAAGGAGTTCCTCCAATGAAAACATTCCCTGTTGTCTTAATCCGGGATGCAAATTTACGCTATTTTGCGTCAATTCCGGCTATTCCAGGGAAACTCCTTGCAAACTTTTTAAGAGGTTATAGTAAGATTGACGGGAACGGAAGCCGGATGCCAGGACGGCCTCCGCAACAGTGGCTTTGGGATGCGCCAGCCGATACTCCGTAAAGTGCGCCAATCGGCATCGGCCGATATAATTATTGAAGCCACCCAGGGTCATGAGCGCATGCGATACATAAGTCCGGTTGCTGTCTATACGTTGCGCCAGAGATGCCAGCGTGAGACCCACTTCCAGAAAGGCCTGACGCTGCTCCACTTCCTTGCGGATATAATCTAAAACTTTTTTTTGATTCATAAAAAAAAGCCACGCAGGACCCTCATGGGCCGCGTGGCCGGAAAAATAACTACTAACTAATTAATGCGTACATGTTTTTGCTGGAGTATGATTCCGGAGCCACCCGGAATGAAAGGTATCATCTCCGGATGCAAAGGTGGCGAGAAAAACCGGATTTGGAGTCCAACTTCGTAAAAAGAAAGTCTAATCCCGTAAAATACTCTTTCAAAATTTTTCCACCCTGACGGATTTTTAAAAACCCGGGTACAAAAACACCCTAGAACTGGAAGTAGATGAAGCTCTGGAGGTCAGCGGTGATGAACTGGTAGAAGAAGAAAATGATGAGGGCCACCACCAGGGCCATCACGGGCAGGGGCAGGCGCGCGAAAACGATGCGGTAGCGGCGTTTGAAGCGCTC
>JAIKYL010000072.1 GCA_024683255.1 Bacteroidales bacterium
CGAAGCGATGGCGTCATCAGACGCCCGGCCGTGCCCGTGTCTTTCTGAGAAAGACGGAAAGGGCCTTGAGGCCGCAGGGGGTTCGGGGGAACCGTGTTCCCCCGTCTTGGAGGTCGGCCCAGGAATGGGCGTCTTAACCCAATATCTTCTTGAGCGGGAAGACATTGACCTCCGGCTCATCGAGATTGACTCCGAGAGTGTGGAATACCTTCTCACGCACTTCCAGGGCATGCAGGGACGGCTTATGGAGGGGGATTTCCTCCGACTTAAGCTGGAGAAGCTATTCCCAGAGAAGTTTGCCATCATCGGCAATTTCCCTTACAACATTTCCTCGCAGATTTTCTTCAAGGTACTGGACTATAAGGACAGCATCCCGGAGGTGGTGGGCATGGTGCAGAAGGAAGTTGCCGAAAGGATTGCCGAAAAGCCCGGCAGCAAGACCTACGGCATTCTGAGCGTGCTGCTGCAGGCATGGTATGACATTGAGTACCTCTTCACCGTGGGCTCCGGCTGCTTTGCCCCGCCGCCCAAGGTGGAAAGCGCTGTGATCCGCCTCACGCGGAACGGACGCACAGACCTGGGCTGTGATGAAACCCTCTTCAAAACGGTGGTAAAAACGGCCTTTGGCCAACGTCGGAAGATGATGCGGAACCCCCTTAAACCCATCGCCCTGGCAAGAGGCAAAGAAGACGTGCTTTCTCTGCCCGTCTTCTCCCAGCGCCCGGAACAGCTCTCCGTAGAGGACTTTGTGGCGCTTACCAACTTGCTTGCCTAGTTATTCCGCCTTCGCCAGCGCGGCCAGCCACACCTTCAAATCACCCATCCAGGCATCCCGGTACGGGAAATCCACGTGGTCGGCCCAGCCGTGACCGCCCACCGGATAGATGTGCAGGGCGGCCGGCACTTTGTTGGCGCGCAGGGCTTCGTAGTAGCGGATGCTGTTCTCGCAGGGCACCACGCCGTCGTCGGAATTGGCCATAATGAAGGCCGGCGGGGTGTTGGCGGTAACCTGCTTTTCGTTGGAATACTTGTCCAGCAGCGCCTGCGAGGGATTCCGGCCCAGCAGATAGAAGGCCGATCCGCCGTGCGTGATGGCCGGGTCCGTGGAGATGACCGGGTAGAAGAGAACCTGGAAGTACGGACGCTCTTCCGGAGTGGTGAAATGCGTGGCGGCCGTGGCGGCCAGATGCCCGCCGGCCGAGCAGCCTGCGATGCCCAGCTTGGTGAAACCAAATTCATCGGCACGGGCCTTCAGGATGGCCATAGCCTGGTGCACGTCTTCCATCGGCACCTCGCAGTGCCCGTTGGGAAGCCGGTACTTGAGCACCGCGTACACAAGGCCCTGCTCCGTGTACCAGCGGGCATTGTAATAGCCCTCCGTCTTGTTCCAAACGTCCACGTAACCACCGCCCGGGCACACCAGGAGGGCCAGTCCATTGCATTTCTCCGGCAGGAAAATAGACAGGGTGGGCCTGGTCACATTGGAAACGTGGTTGCCGTAGTCTTTTTCCTCTCCGCGGAGGCCGTTGTCGCTGGGGGCGCCGTCCGGCCACAATTCAAAGCTGAGGTCCGGCTGGGGATATCCCGTAGCTGCAATGATCTGCCGGCAGATGCTTTTCATTCCCTGGATGGAAGGGTGCCCGTTCTGCTTCTCAATGTCCTGCAGCTCAATGAGCTGGACGCCGTAGTGCTTACACACTTCCCGCATAGACTCGTTAATCTCTTCCCGCAGCTCTGAGTTCAGGAGGGAATAAATGGTGGCCTTGGGGTAGGTCTTCTGCAGCTTGTCCAGCAGGCAGGCCAGGGCCGGACGGAAGCTCATGCAGTCCTCCTTGGTCCAGTCGGCATACTGGTACTCGCCCACCGGAGCGCCCGCCCAGGCGTCGTTGGTGCCGCCGAACAGGAAGATGATGTCCGGGTCTCCCAGCATCTCCACGCGGCTGATAAAGTTGGAGGCCGATACATCCCGCCTGAAGTATCCCGTTCCGCAGATGGTGGTGCCACCCCAGGAGTTGTTCTTCTCCAGCTGGTAGCCCATAGTCTTGATATACAGGCTCCACCACGTCTGGTCCACGCTGGCAACGTCGTTGTGCGCGTCCGGATAGAAAGGATTGTAGCCTTCCGGATTATACCCCTGATAGGTGGAGTACGAGTCTCCCAGAATGGAAACTTTCTTGGGTTGGGCCGATACCGCCACTGCACTGAGCAGCAGCACGGCAAGGATGCAGAATCTCTTCATGGTCTTTAGTGTTTAGCCAAGTACAAAGATAAGCAAAATGTATCGGCAATTCGCCCAAATTTGCAGGAGATTTGTGACCAAGACCGGGAATTAGTTGTATCTTTACGGAGATCAACGATATGAATATGAATCCCATAAAGGTAAAATCTTCCAACAGACAGCTATTCTGGTGGCTCGGTTCCCTGGTCCTCGGCACGGTGGCCGGGCTTCTGCACGTTGCGCCCATCGACCGCGTATGCGGGTTCATCGCGACGGTCTATACCCGGCTTTTCCAGTTCCTCGCCGTTCCAACTGTAGCCCTTGCCATCATGACAACCCTCATATCCTTCGGTCGGCAAAAGAGCACCCGGAGGATCTTCGCGCATACGATAACCTATACGCTGCTCACCACCCTGGTGGCAGCCCTCGTGGGCCTTGGGATGTACCTGTTGATCTCTCCCGGGAATCTGCCCTCCGGCGTCATCCCGTCGGGCGGAGTGACGGAAGGCGGAGTAACGTTCTACGACCATATCATCTCCGTAATACCAAACAACGTCATCCAGCCATTCCTTTCAGGTAATGTCATGTCCATCCTCCTCATTGCCGTCGCGGTGGGACTGGCCCTTTCCTTTATGCCCGACAGCGAGGGGAAAGGTGTAGTGGTGAAAGGCATACAAGGCCTCCAGGAGCTCTTTTTCACCCTGATACGGGCACTCATCTGGACCCTGCCGCTGGGTATTGCGGCCTTTGCCGCGCAGCTTTCCGGACAGCTCAGCGGCGGGATTATCCTGGGCTCCCTCGGGAAGTACACGGCGGTAATCCTGGCAGGTAACGCCATCCAGTTCTTCATCGTGCTTCCGCTCTTCCTCCTGGCCAGGGGACTGAACCCTTGGAAGGTGTTCCGGGCGATGAGTCCCGCCGTCGTCATGGCCCTCTTCACCAAAAGCTCGGCCGCAACCCTGCCTGTAACCCTCTCATCGGCCGAGGAACGCCTGGGCGCGGATCCCCGGGTGTCCCGCTTTGTCCTTCCCATCTGTACCACCATCAATATGAACGGCTGTGCAGCCTTCATCCTGGTGAGTTCCCTTTTCGTAATGCAGAACGGCGGGATAACGCTCGGGGTGGGATCGATGCTGCTATGGGTCCTGATATCCGTTCTCTCCGCTGTCGGCAATGCCGGAGTCCCGATGGGCTGTTTCTTCCTCACAGTTTCCCTGATGACGGGAATAGGAGCGCCCGTTGAGGTTATGGGACTCATCCTTCCAATCTACACCATCATCGATATGGTAGAGACCGCCGAGAACGTATGGTCCGACTCCTGCGTATGCGCAATGACGGACAGGGACCTGTCCTGATTAAAAGCCCTTGCCTGCACCTGCTACATCCCCAGCAGCAGTGCAGGTGCTATACCCAGCGTGGCGCAAAGAAGGCGGGGAAAAGGGAGGGCTAGAACTGGAAGTAGATGAAGCTCTGGAGGTCAGCGGTGATGAACTGGTAGAAGAAGAAAATGATGAGGGCCACCACCAGGGCCATCACGGGCAGGGGCAGGCGCGCGAAAACGATGCGGTAGCGGCGTTTGAAGCGCTC
>JAIKYL010000106.1 GCA_024683255.1 Bacteroidales bacterium
GAAACTGATTATCATTCTGTTAGCGCTTGTGAGCCTGCAATTGCCAGCGCAGGACCTGCCGCATTTCAAGCGTATCGTTAAGGAGCTTAGCTCCGCCAAATATCAGGGCCGAGGTTACGCCAAAGGCGGCGCCAACAAGGCCGGAAAGTACCTGGAAAAGGAATTCCGCAAGGCTGGGGCCGATGAAGTGACCCGCCAAGCCTTCACCATAGACATCAACACCTTCTGCGGCAAGGCGGAAATGTGGGCCGATGGAAAGAAGCTGAAGCCCGGAGTGGACTTCTCCATGCGGGAATATTCGCCCGGCGTGCACGGGGAATTCCCTGTGTATTACGTAGATACGCTAAATTTCAATGCCGATAAACTCCTGGCCGATCTGGCCAAGCCGGAAAACGCCAACTGTATGGTCTGCTGCGAATTCTGGTTCACCTACAAGCACCGGGAGATCTTTTCCAGACTGCAGAAGGCGGGGGAACTGCCCAACGCCGGCCTGCTTTACACCTGGACCGCCCCCATCAAGTTCTACAAAGCCTATGGGGAGAAAGTGGTGGACAAGCCCATCGTGTGGGTAACGCCGGAGGCCATAGAGGGCGTAAAGCGCGTGAAGTTAAACGTTGATAATGAGTTCCTTAAGGACTATCCGCTCTTTAACGTAATCGCCAAAGTGGAAGGCGCACGCCATGACTCCTGCTACGTCTTCACGGCCCATTACGACCATCTGGGAAACATGGGCAAAAAGGTCTATTACCCCGGCGCCAACGACAATGCTTCCGGCACGGCCACAATCGTTACGTTGGCCGCGCATTACGCCAAGAATCGGCCTCAATTTGACATGTACTTCCTGGCCTTCTCCGGGGAGGACGCTAACCTAAGAGGTTCCACCTTTTTTGTGGAGCATCCGGTGGTCCCGCTGAGCCAGATTAAGTACCTCTTCAACATTGACATGATTGGGGACGACAATCCGGTGCAGTACTGCGAGGTGAGCGACGCAGGCATGAGCCAGTTCCCTAAGTTCGAGCAGATTAATGAGGAACAGCATCTTTTCACCAAACTCAACAGGGGAGAGCTGGCGGCCAACAGCGACCATTATCCCTTTGCCGTACGAGGCGTGCCCTGCATCTTCCTGGAGAACGAGGAGGGGAGTGCCTTCCCGCATTACCACACCCCGGCCGATAACATGAAAACGGTTAAGCTGGACAGCTACGAGCCTGTTTTCAAATTGGTTACCGGCTTCATCGGCCGATGAACAATTTGTTAAGATGCGATTTATTCGTATCTTTGGAGTATGGCGAAACAAAACGTGTACTTAGAATCCAAGCCCCGATATGAGATATTGGACGGGCTAAGAGGTGTAGCAGCCCTAATGGTGGTGCTGTTCCACATTTTTGAAACCTACAGCAAAGGTCCTCAATACCAAATTATCAACCACGGCTATCTGGCGGTGGATTTCTTCTTTGTCCTAAGCGGCTTTGTGGTGGGCTATGCATACGATGACCGCTGGGACCGCATGACCACCTGGGGCTTCTTCAAACGCCGTCTCACGCGTCTGCATCCCATGGTCATCGCCGGCACGCTGGTGGGTGCAGCCCTGTTTTTCTACTCAGGTAACGCCTTCCCGCTCACGCAGCAGATACCCTTTTGGAAGTTCGCCCTCTGCCTGGTGATGGGCTTGCTCATTATTCCCTGTCCCAACAGCCTGGATATAAGGGGTTGGGGAGAGCTCAACTCCTTCAACGGGCCGGTCTGGACCCTTACGCTGGAATATATCGGCAATATCCTTTACGCATTCATCCTCAGACGATTACCCAAGATTGCGCTGGCCATCCTGGCCGTATGTTGCGCCTTCTTTACGCTGGATGTGACGCTGGGCTGGAATGTTTTCGGCCTCTTTGATGAGCCGCATTATACCGTCATTGGTGGATGGAGCCTCACTCCGGACCAGATTTACATCGGCTTTACACGCCTGCTGTATCCCTTCCTCTGCGGCCTCCTGATTTCCAGGATCCTGCCCCAGTACCGGAGTGAAAAGAATCCCAGCGGCTCGCCCATCCACCTAAGGGGTGGTTTCTGGTGGTGCGCCCTGGCCATTGCCATCCTGCTGGCTATGCCCAATATCGGCGGCAAGATGGGGCCCCTGGACGGCGGCTACCAGGCCCTCTGCATCCTGATCCTTTTCCCTCTCATCGTGCTGGCCGGTGCCGGTTCCAAGACCACGGACGCCAAAAGCACCGCCGTGTGCAAGTGGCTGGGAGATATTTCCTATCCCATTTACATCACCCATTATCCTCTCATCTACATGCAGATGGACTGGGTGGCGCAGCATCCGGAAGCTCCTCTCTGGCAGCATATTGCCGTGGGCGCCGGTACGGTCTTCATGGCCATAATCCTGGCCTGGGGCCTTCTCAAGGCATACGACCTCCCGGTCCGGGAGTGGCTCAAGGAGCACTGGCTAAAAGCCAAAGCCGTGTCAAAATAAGGAAATCCCAATTACTTTTTCTATCTTTGTAGTTGCATTGATAATTACGCGAGTATGATTCGCTCAGAAAGAATACTAAAAAAGGTTTCAAACTGGTACTTCAGCCGCAAGGTGCTGCCCTACTGGGTCATTTTGCTGTGCGATACTGCCATTGTTTTTGCCGCCGCCATATTCACCTATTGGGTTGCCAACAAATCGCAGGTAACTTATGAGCACCACGTTGCCGTGGGCTTCACTGCCGGCCTTTATGCCATACTCAGCTGGATAGGCGCACGCATCTTCCGTACGTATTCGGGCGTGCTGCGTTATTCCAGCTTCGTGGACCTGCTCAAGGTAACGTATGCTAACTTGGTCTCGCTGGCCCTGGCCCTTGGCTGGTCCTTCCTGGCCAGATGGCAGGGATGGGAGCTGTTCTCGGCCCTTTCGCCCATGAACACGTTAATGACCTTCCTCATCGCAACCTTCCTCATGTGGGGTCTCAGAATTGTGGTGAAGCTGCTCTTCGACGTTACCAATGCCGATGCCCAGGCAATGAGGGTACTCATCTACGGCGCTCTTTCGGGCGGCGTGGGTCTGGCCAAGTATATCCGCACGCAAACGCCTGTTCGCTTTGAACTCAAAGGCTTCATTACCCATTCCCACAAGATCCAGGACATGCGCCTCATGGGCGTGCGGGTGTATACGCTGGAGGACGATATTGCTGCCGTCATCAAGAAGGAAGGTATTGAGGCAGTGCTGGTTAGCCCGCTCAGAGTAAAAGAGTTCCGGGCCAACCAGAAGATCCAGGATATCTTCATAGAGAACGGCTGTAAGATCTTCATGTCGCACGAGGCTACGGAGGCCAGCGTGAAAGACGGAGAAATCCAGGACGGAGACATTGACAACATCCAGATCAAAGAAGTGAGCGTGGAAGACCTCCTCCCGCGTCAGGAAATCCGCGTGGACATGAAGTCCGTAGAGGAGCAGCTCACCGGAAAGCGGGTGCTCATCACCGGATCGGCCGGTTCCATCGGCATGGAAATCGTGCGGCAGGTGGCCAAGATGAAACCCGCCAGCATGATGCTCATAGACCAGGCCGAAACCCCGCAGCACGACGTGCGCCTCATGATGGCCAAGGATTATCCGGATGTGCCCTGCCAGGTGGTGGTGGCCAGCATCAGCCGCCGTACCAGGATGGAATACATGTTCAGCTCCTTCCTGCCGGAATATGTCTTCCACGCCGCTGCGTACAAGCATGTTCCCATGATGGAGGACAACCCCTCGGAGGCCGTCCTCAACAACGTCTACGGCACCAAGATCATTGCCGATCTAAGCGTTAAGTACGGTGCCAAGAAGTTTGTGATGATCTCCACGGACAAGGCCGTGAACCCCACCAACGTGATGGGTTGCAGCAAGCGTATCTGCGAAATCTACGTCCAGAGCCTGGACCGTAAGCTCAAGCTGGAGGCCCTGGAGGGCAGGAAAAAGCGTGTGGGGCTCCGTGGCAACAGCAGCCGTCCGGAATACACCCAGTTTGTGACCACCCGCTTCGGCAATGTGCTGGGCAGCAACGGCTCCGTGATTCCGCTCTTCCGGGAGCAGATCAAGAACGGCGGCCCCGTCACGGTTACGGACGAAAGGATCGTGCGTTTCTTCATGCTCATTCCGGAAGCCTGCAAACTGGTGCTGGAAGCCGGTACCAAGGGCAACGGCGGTGAAATCTTTGTCTTCGACATGGGCCATCCTGTGAAGATTGCCGATCTGGCCAAGCGTATGATAGCCCTCTCCGGCGCCAAGAACGTGGAAATCAAGTACACAGGCCTCCGGGACGGCGAAAAGCTGTACGAGGAAGTGCTCAACGAGATGGAAGGCACCAAGCCCACCTTCCACGAGAAAATCCGTATCGCACAGGTTCGGGAATACGACTATGAGGAGGTAGAGAAGGATATTGACGATCTGGTGGATATTGCCAAGCGTTACAACGATATGGATACCGTCCGCAAGATGAAGGAGATGGTACCGGAATACAAGTCCAACAACTCCATCTATGAGCAGATAGATGCGGAACTGGCCGAATTGGAGAGTGAACAAACAACTATTAACTAATACCAAAAAACTAATGAAAAAATTTTTAGCTATTCTTCTGTTGGCGGTTACGGCTTTATCGGCCTTCGCCCAGGAGGAAAAAGAGAAGGAAGTCAAGACCGGCTGGAGCTTCGGCGTACTGCCCACGGCCACTTATTCTGTGGATAACGGCTTCCAGGCAGGCCTTTTTGGT